>QZIP01000035.1 GCA_003599595.1 Candidatus Parcubacteria bacterium | reverse complement strand
TTAATTATTTAATGACTACTTACGAATCTCAAAATAGACCAAAGCCGGGACAATTTAGTTTGGGTTATGATCTACGTTTAAGAAATGATGTTGCAAGGTTTATTGCCCAAGATGCAAAAAATAGCCCTTTTGAAGTTAAAGGTGGAGGTTTCTTATCCACATTCAAAACAGGCATAGATAATTATTTATATTTGATTTGGTACAAGGGTGGACTTATTAAAGAAAGAGCAGGTATTGTTTATACAATTTATGAAAATGAACTTGAAATTCCCAACTCCCAAAAAATCATATACCATAACAAATTTATCTATGTCACCAAAAATGAAAGAAATTAAGTTATTTTTAATAGGTTTTATTATAATTTTATGCTTTTCTATATTTAGTAAGGAATATTTGCTACCGGTAGATATTTTAGGAAATCTGCCGTTGTTTAATGAAAAATATAATTCATCTCCAAAAAATTCACTTTTAGCAGACCCTGTTTTTCAATTTGAGCCTTGGCGGCACCTTGCAAAAGAAAAAATACTAAAGGGAGAGTTTCCTTTATGGAATGAAAATAATGGTAGAGGCGCGCCTTTTTTTGCCAACCCTCAGACGGCAATTCTATATCCACTAAATTATATTTATTATTTTTCTCCTGAAAAATTTGCACTAACTTTTATTCCGCTCCTAAAAATGTTATTGTTTATACTTTTCTCTTATCTATACTTTAAATCTTTGATTCTCAATAAGGCAATTCCGTTTATTAGTTCTTTTATCGTTGCAACTTCAGGTTTCTTTATTCTTTGGCTCTTATGGCCCCATACCAATGTATTTCTTCTCCTGCCTCTTATTCTTTATCTAACAGAAAAAATATCGCAAGCAGGTAGTAGCTACCGTTGGCATATAGCATTGTCATTCATATATTTTATTGCAGTGCTTGGTGGTCACCCTGAAACATTAGCTGAAATATTAATTCTTCACCTCTTTTACTTAATGTTCAAGTTTAAAAAAGAAAAGAAAAGATATATACAATTTTTCTCAAGCATTTCTTTGGGATTTTTGCTAGGAGCAATTCAGCTCATTCCATTTTTCGAATATCTTTTGAATAGTTTTACATTAGATCAAAGAGGAGCACAGATGAGTGATTTTTATCTGCCCAAAATAAGTTTTATTATGAACTTTTTTCCGTTTATTCTTGGTGCGCCCCATAAAGAATTTTACAAACCAATAAGTGAATTCACAAACTTTCAAGAAACAGCAGGAGGATATGTAGGTCTAATAACTATTCTTACTGCAATTTTTGGTTCTGTAAAATGGACAAAGGATAGTAGAATCAAGTTTTGGTCATTTGTTGTTCTTTTTTCCTGGCTTGTTTCTTATCAGATTTGGCCAGTTAACTTACTTCTAAACCTTCCTCTCTTTAGTATTTTAGCAAGCCACAGAATGATTGGTGTTGCAGGTTTTGGATTGGTTGTATTGTTTGCATTATCAGCCGATAAATTATTATCTCAAAGAATCCCTAAAAAACTAATTAAAAATCTTAACTTCATTTTAATTGCAGTATTTGTTTTAACTATAGCCATTAATCTTGCTCTTTTAATAATTCCGTTAAATCTTCCTGAAAAAGTTAATAGATTTTTACCCTTTTTACAAACTTATGGATCAATAGTGTCCATTTCTACGGTAATCTTTCTTATTTTATTTATTCATTTCCAGTCAAAGCTAACAAGGGTAAAAGTACTTATTTTACTCATTCTCATTTTATTTCAAACCTTTTTCTTGTTCTATGGATATAACCCTTCAGTATCTGATAATTCCTATTATCCTTCTACAAAAATAATTGATAGATTACAAAGTATTGACAAAGGAACAATTCTAAATGTTGGTAATCCAATAATGCCTGCAAACATAAACTTAATATATAACCTGAAAAACATACAAAATAATGATGCTATAGAAATATTAAACTACAGAAAAGAATTCGACGATACTTTTAATAAAAAAAATATTTGGAAGGAAATTGATGAAGTAAAATATGAAAGCGCTCAAAAGTTTGGTATTAGTTACATATTATCAGATTATAATATTAACCTTAAGAAGGAAAAAATTCAGCCGGACAAAGAAATTATCACTTCCTTATCTGATCCAAAAAATCCATTAAAAAATAGTTTTAAATTTAAAGAGTCATATTTATACGGAATTAGATTTCTGACAGCAAATTATAATAGAAAAAATAATTGTGAAATTAATGTTCAGATTTATAACCAAACAACTCAAAAAAACCTGGGAGAAGATGTTATTTTATGCAGTGAAGTAAAAGACTTAATGTTTTATACTGTTGACTTTTCAGGGATTAAATTGGAAAACAACAATAAGTATTTAATAAGCATCTACCCCAAAAATGTTTCAGAAGATAACTTTGTTGGTCTTTGGTCAGACCAAGATAGAAAACCCTATTTTGAAATATTATATAAAGATGATTTGACCCAAAAAGATAGGTTTGAGTTAATAAGTTTTGACAGCAATATCTACTTGTGGAAAGTTTCTAATTCGGCAAACATTAAAACATTAGGAAATATTCAAAAACAGAGTTCCAGCAGTACAAGCATATCTTTTGAAGTTGATATGCCCCAGACGGATACCGTAGAAATAAAAATCCCATATTACCCTGGATGGACGGCACTGGTAGATAATAAAAAAGTTGAGATAACAAATAGTAATCCATTTATGCTTATAAAAGTTCCAAAGGGATATCATTATGTTGAGCTTAGGTATCAGCCTTTATCTTTTATCTTGGGTCTACTTATAACAAGTTTAGCATTAATAAGTATTGCAATATATGTTGTTAAAAAAGAATTCAAGAGTGGACAATGTAATAGGCTTGTTAAATATTGCCAGAATATAAATAGTAAATATAGCTGGATATATCATTTAAAAGTATTATTTTCCGGTTTTTTAGCCTCGGTAATATCTTTACTGCTAATAATTAAAGTAATAGACTTCAGGTTTGTAACGCCTCACACAACCTCTATTAACTGGCTTACTGTTTATTCTTACCCAAAACAGCAAGATTATTTCTATTTCTTTTTTTGCTTAATTTATCTTTACGTAGCAACATTATTGTTTTGGATAATCTGGATATGGAAAAAAAACGAATAAAAACATTTATTATTGAATCAATAATTATTGTGGTTTTAGGTTTGTTCATTGGAACAACCACTGGAGGAAGTCCTTTGTTTGGAGACCTAAATTTTATAGATGAGGGGCAATTTGCTTCCTGGACCAATCAAATGCTTTTGGGAAAGCAGATGTATAAAGATATCTACATCACCTACGGTCCATTATTTATTCAGCCTCTTTATATTCTATTTAAAATTGTTGGGCCATCAGCATTTTTAGTTAGGCTATATCTAACACTAGGGAGTATTATTGGAATAATCATTGGACTTTATATTGTATATATTTTAAATATATCAAAAATATTCAGATGGTACATAATTGTTCTTGCTTTATTACTGCCAATTGTGCAAATCCGGCAGGCTTTGGGTTTGTTGGTATTAATTTTTGCAGCAAAATCTATAAAAGAAAAAAGTCTACATTCTGATTTTTTGTCTGGGTTGTTAGTCATAGTTTCATTTCTGGTAAGTCCTGAAATTGGCATCTTTTCAGGATTTATTGTGTTTTTATGCTATCTATATAGGTTTATTATAGAGATTAATATTCATAAAATAATTCTCAAGTTTAGTGCCTTTATTGTTGGAATCCTGGTTCCTTCTATTGTCTTTAGTTTATGGTCGTCAATAGGAGGATGGTTAGGAGACTACATTAGTGTAACAAAAGATGTTCTTTTTCTTTTTTCAGGGATCAATATTCCCAATGGCCAAAATTTCCCAAACATTTTAAGCTTGGCGCCTAATAATATTGATATCTTGTCTTGGGTAAGGTTTGTATTTTCAAAAGAAATACTTATTTATTGGGCAATTATTTTTTATCTCTCATTTTTTCTTTACATCGTCCTTAAATTAATTTTAATAAAAAAGAAAGAAGAGAATGAACCGCTAATCATGCTTATTGGTCTCTTTGGATTGGCTCTTTTAAGTATTTTAATAGGAAGAAGTGGAATAGGACATTTTTATTTTACATTATTACCTCTTTTTATTGTTTTAATTTATTTAATGCAAAAGGGCCTTTTCCTGCTTAAAAATATTAAAGGCATAAATCCGGAGAAAATACTACTAGTCTTAATAATGTTTGTAATAGTTATTTTTTCTTTACGCTTACTTTTGATCAATAGGCCAAACATATTCAAAATAATAGATTTGCCATCTGCAATATTATCGTCCAAAAACAACCCTTCATTTACTGGTCCAATAACAATATCTAAAGATCAAAAAAACTACATTTCCTCAATTCAATCTTTTATTAATTTAAATTCAGATAAATCTGATTATGTATTTTTTTTAACAGATGAGCCCATGATGTATTTATTAATAAATAGAAAAAATCCCACACGCTATGACCTGCCATATATTGCAAATAACAAAAATAAAAGATTTGAATTGCTGCAGGATTTAATAGTAAAAAAACCAAAATATATTATTGAAAATGAGAAAGACTGGGCGGTTGATGGAATAGATAATAGAACAAGATTACCGGAAATCTCAAAATATATTAATGAAACCTACCATTTTTGCAATAAAATAAATTCTGCAATAATATATTGCCTGAAAAAATAATATTCTATTTGCCGGTAATTCCTACTCTGATAATGCTACTTAAAGTGAGTATTCCATGTTTGATTAAGTGGATACTGGAATTTCCTGTAATCCTTTTTTTATAATTTATTGGAACTTCTCTTATTTTGTACTTTTTCTTTGCCGCTTTTATAACCAGCTCTGCTTCGTATCCAAAATGATCGGTTTGTGGATCAAGATCAATCAGGACTTTTCTTTTAAAACCTTTAAATCCTGCCATAACATCCGTTATTCTTTGCCCAGTAAAAATTGACGTTGTAAAAGACAATCCAAAACTTCCGGCCCTTTTTAACAATGAAACAGACCCTTTTTCAATACTTGCCCCTTTTCTGTATCTTGTACCTAGTGCTACGTCACAACCATTTTGTAAAGAATCCATAAGTTTTGGAATATCATCTGGCAAGAATTGATAGTCTGCATCTATTTGGATAACGTAATCACCTCTCAAATGTTTAATAGCCTCTCTAAACGTAATTCCTTTTCCACCTGTACTTTTTGATTTTATTACCCTAACACCTAGTTTCTCCGCCTTTTCATAAGTGTTGTCGGTTGTTTTGCCATCAACCGCTACCAAAATATCCAGTTCATACTGTTTAAGTTTCTGACAGCCTTTTATTATCTTTTCTATATTTTCTTCTTCGTTATAAGCGGGGA
Source organism: Candidatus Parcubacteria bacterium (assembly GCA_003599595.1). Lineage (GTDB taxonomy): Bacteria > Patescibacteriota > Microgenomatia > Levybacterales > GWA1-39-11 > SURF-62. The sequence continues at coordinate 31,588 of QZIP01000035.1, read as the reverse complement.
TTAGAATTGATAACGTGGTTTTTTTTGCTTTCATTGTTAAAATCTCGTAAAATGATTTTAGCAAACTGACAGATGAGTAACAAGAAGGATTATATTATTTCCTCTGTATTATTTTTAATTGGCATTTTTTCTAGACTTCCTCTAGTTGAAAAGATGCAGTCTCATTGGGATGGTCCTCAATACAGTATTGCAATGGTTAGGTATTCTTTTGAACAGCAAACACCAGCTCCTCCAGGTTATCCTTTGTATATTGTACTTGGAAAACTTGCAAATATGATAACAGATGATCCTCACAGGGCAACGCTTTTAGTTAGTGTATTTTTTGCGGGAGCCGGAGCCATTGCTCTTTATATAACTGGCAAGACGATTTTTAACCGTTTTGTAGGATCTTTATCATCACTATTATTTCTTAGTGGTCCCACTTTTTACTATTTTGGTCTCACATCTTATCCTTATGGATTAACTCCAGCACTTGCGTCCATCTTTTTTTTAATTGGGTATTTGCTCATTTTTAAGAAGAAAAACTGCACTGTTATTTTTGGCATCTTCTTTTCACTTCTAATAGGTTTTAGACCTCAGGATTTATTCTTCTTTCTCCCATTTTATGCTTGGGTGCTTTTTTCCTTGCCCATAAGATCTATTGTGAACATATTGCTTGCTAGTTTAATCACTTTTATAGCCTGGTTTATTCCGTTTGTAAGCCTTACTGCCGGAAGTGTAGATAATTACATTTCTTTATCCCGTTCGTTTGCCTCAGCGGGCGCCCTTCCAGTACTCTCGTTTAACCAAATTGAGAGATATCTTGTTTCTATAATAAAAGGATATTATTTGAGCTTCGGATTGGCTGGTGGATTTATTGTATATTTTATTGTAAAAGCAAAAAGTCTGTCTAGTATCAAAAATAAAATAACAAGGAAATACATTGTCTTATTTGGCCTTTGGATATTGCCGTCATTTCTTTTTAATCTCTTTATAAGAAGTGACCATGCGGGCTATCAAATGATTTACCTTTCGGCACTAAGTATATTGATTTCATATTCTATATGGAGTCTGTTTAAGAAACATAAAAATACATTAGTTGTCATAGTGTTTGCTCTGATACTGTATAATTTAATTAACTTCTTTAGAGATAGAGACCCAAATTACAAGATTGAATATCAGCCTACAACATTTCATTATACGGATATAAGAAAGAATGATCTTCAGCTTGCAGGTAAAGTAGAATATATTAATACCAAGTTTGATCCTGGCTCTACCCTTATAGTTGCAACTCCAACTTTATGGCGGCCGATTATGTACCACTTGCCTAATTTCCTCATCTATGAGTTTGATAGTTTAATTACAAATGATCCACGGTTTAAAAACATTAGAAGAGATGCAAAAGGCTGGATATATAAAGAGTATAAAGTTGATAAGTTTGAGTTTGTAATACCCCAAAACATAAATACACTAATTCTGTTTGACAATGGCTCTTACAATTGGATGGATGGGAAGAAGGAAATAGTTAATCTTCCTGGTAAAAGTACAATAACAGTGGTAGATGTAAGCCCTGGAGAAAAATATACTTATAACTTAGATAAAATAAAAGTTCAAAAACAATGAAAGCACCTAATATTATCAATAAGCTTTTTATTATTTCTTTGGTTTTGACCTTTGTTTTCTCAATATTAAGAGTGGGATATAATTATTCAAAGATAATAACGGAAGAAATTAATTGGATTAATTTAGATGACGATCAAAAAAGAACAAAAACATTTGGTGATATTTATAGTTTTATAAAATTTGTTGAAAGTAATACAGAAGAAAAATCAGAAATTGCGTTTTTGGCTCCGGGAGGAAAGACATTTTACTTAGCAAGATATTATCTTTATCCAAGAAAGATTACTTATTTAAAATCACAAAAGAATATAGACGATGTTATGAATAGTCATAATTACGATTACATAATTATATATAAGACAAATGATAGTAATTTAAATGAAAACAATTCATTATTCTGGAAGATTGAAAATATTAAGCCTTTCAGAGAATACTTTGTTCCAACTGATAAACAAACAGAAGGATTGATTTATAAATTATGATAGAGATATCAGCAGTAATAAGTATCTTATTTTTAGTTCTTATTGGGTTTACTATAGTAAAATCGTTTAATCTTTTACCGCAAGTTTCATTTTTAGAGTTATTGCCATACTCATTTGGTCTAGGAATTGGCTTTGTAGCGCTTCAGTTATTTTTATACTCATTACTAAATATAAAATGGGATATTCAGATTTTAATTATCCCTTGGATAATATTTATGATTATGTCATATTTTACAAACCGCAAATCTATCAATGTCACTTTGACCTCTTTGCAATCTTTCAGTCACAGCCTTGATGGTAGTAAAAGTAGAGCAGTATTCTCTTTTTGTGCATTGATCTTTTCACTTTTCGCATTTGTAATATTTGAATCTCAGCTCAGACCTTTAATGGCTTGGGACGGCTGGTCCAGCTGGTTTTTGGCAGGAAAAATATTTTATCTTGATCAAGGCATAAATCCTCAAATTTTTAGTTATATTGAATCAGAATATCCTGTTATTGTAAATTTATTAGTTTCATATTTATTTTTATTTATTGGGCAAGTAAATGACAAAACAGCACTATTAATTTATCCTACGTTTTATATATTTCTCTCAATTGCTTTTTTCTTTACACTAAAAAGATACTTTAACACAGGATTAAGTCTTTTCTTCACCTTTCTGCTTTTGTCAACGCAAAATCTAATAAGACATGCAGGAAGATATGAGGCGGGACAGGCAGACATAATACTGGGATTTTATATATTTTTAAGTTTTTCCCTTCTTGCTAAATTCATTAATGACAAAAGGGCAAAAACATTAATTTTGTTAAATATAATGCTGGCAATTTCTGCTTTAATCAAAAATGAGGGAATGCCTTTTTCTATAATACTGCAGGTAATTACTATTTATTACCTATATATAAATAGAAACTTTAAGCTTATCCCTTACTTACTTATTTGGGGCATACCAATTCTAAGCTGGTGGTTTTATAAAAATATTTACGGATTATCAGTCAATTATATTTTTGCAAGAGGAAATTTTGAACTAGAAAGAATGGGTTTGGTGGTAACGGAAATGATCAAGCAAATGCTAAATTTTCAGAACTGGAATATCATCTGGATAGTCTTTACGTTAAGTTTTATAGTTTATTTTTTTTCCAGAAAAGAAAAAATAATCACAATAGGTTATTTAATTATCTTTTCACAGTTATTTGTATACTTTCTTATATTTATGATTACCCCCATAAATCCGGCTGCACATATCCAAAACGTAATGGATAGGCTTCTCCTTCATCTGCTACCGGTATCCGTATTCATAATAGGTTTAGTTGCTAAGGATAAGTTTGCTAAATAAAGAAAAGTATATACGTAGTACATACACAACTAGCTCGAGTTTGAAGCGGTTTAAGCACCTAGAAGGTGGCCGCAGGACTCCTTTCAGGTGGAGGAGGTTGCAAAGCCAAGCACCACCCACCATGCACTTACAAAGCTGTGGAAGATGAGTATATAATGCGTATATATCAGGTATATATCATCCGGTTCAACCTTGTTTAGTCTTTAGAATAGATACTGTTTTAAATTATTTTAAAAATACTGATAACTGTTGTGAAAGATTAAATCTAAGCCATAGCTGAATTAAGGGATCATAATAATCCATTCTTCTTCTGTGATCATTTAAGATCTTTATTTCTGGATATTCTGAAGGCTTATTTGAAACAATTTCATAAATAATTAAATTGTCTTCTTTGTTTATAGTTTTGTATTCTTTTAATGAAAATTGTTTAATCACATCCTTTAAAACAAATTCCTTTTTATAGGAAAGAGATAAAGAGTGAAGATAGGGACCAGAGTAAAGTCCGTAGGGTTCTGATAATGCTTGTGAAGAAACATAAGCAGGCTTACTGTTCCTTAGTCTTGTTTTAATTTCATGTCCCAAGCCTTCTTTGTCCCATCCTGGCTCATCAACAAAAACTATTTTGCCTTGATACGTTTTATCAACCTGCGGCCTGGCAAAATGACTTTCAATTAATAGTCCATTTTTGGGCAAAGACTGTATAGTTTTTGCTTCTTCTAAATAGGGGATTTTTTCTCTAAGTAAGAAGAGGTTGGGAATAGAAACAATCAATAGATATAAGACTAAGACATAAAAAAACTTTGTTCTGCTTGTTAATAATGCACAAGACAAAGCAAAGCCAAATCCAGCAAGAATTGCATGTCTGCCAATAAGTAAAGAGTCCCACCATTGATTGGTAATCAAAACAGGAAGCATCCAAAGAAGAAAAACAATAAACACCTTTTTATTCTTAAAAAATGTTATTAAAAGTGAAATACTTCCTAGTAAAAACACAATTGTAGTATTATTTCTTAATAGCGGAATTACAATATTTCTTAGATAAACAATTATCCCCTCAGTGTCCAACTGCAAGTTGCCATGTTCATTCATCTTGCTTGTATAAATATAGAAAACACTTGCCAAAAGATTTTTTCCTGTTGAAATTGAAATAAAATATCCCAAAATAATATTAAACACAATAAAACTTGCAATAAAATAGGGCAGTACTTGATACTTAATATTTTTGGGATTAGAAAGATATGTTAAATAGAAAAACAATGGAAGCCATAAAAGAACTGCAATGTGAATAAGAAAAGAAATTCCAAAAGATATCAGTCCAAATAGAAGAAATATTTTTTTGTTTGATCGCAAAGACTTAATTATTAAATATAAGGATATAAAGAAAAAAGAAACGTAGGAGGACTCAATCATAATAACTGAGTTTGTAATCCAGAATAAAGGAATTAAAGATGCAATAATTGAGCTCTTAAGTGCTAATTGCTTGTTAAAAATCGACTCAATAATTTTATAGAAGCAAATAATTGTGACAGAAGACAAAAGAATCTGAAATATTATTACTAGTTGAACAGGATTTGTATTTATAAATTGACCAAATTTAAAAATAGGCCAAAAAATTAGGATATAGCCAGAATGTAAGGGCATATGCCCCGAGGCCATAGCTTGAAGAAGACTATTCATGTTTAATCTCTCAATATATTCCAAAGAATCAAAAAAAACAGGCTGAGAATTTATAAAAAATAATCTTGACACAAAAAAAAGAACAATTAATACTACAATATAGTTCTTTGAAAAAAATTTATACATATAAAAAAACTCAAATTGCAAATTTCAAAACTCAAATTTGATAAAATCGGATACAAGACTACAAGTCAAAATTAAAAATTTATAACTTTGAACTGCAACTTTTAACTTTGCTGCTTTTAGCGAGCCTCGCCTTTGGCGGGCGCTTTAAACTTTTAACTAGATCTGATTCGCTAATTTGAGTTTCTTGCTTCTATCCATTTATGATAAAATTAGCATAAGATGTCTCTTTCAATCATAATTTTAACAAAAAATGAGGAGAATACTATAGTTGATTCTCTTGAGAGTGCATCATTTGCAGATGAAATTATTATTGTGGATGATAATTCAACCGATAGAATAGATGAAATTATCAAAAAAATTAACAATCCCAAAATTAAGCTTACAAAGCATAGTTTGGATCATGACTTTTCAGCCCAAAGAAACTTTGCCTTGAAAATTACCAAATCTGATTGGATTTTATTTTTAGACGCTGATGAGAGAATATCAAAAGAACTACAGAAGGAGATTATTGAAAAAATCAAAGACAACAATATCGATGGCTACTTTATAAAAAGAAGTGACTTTTTATGGGGTAAGAAGCTAAGATATGGAGAAACAGGTAATATAAAACTTCTCCGTCTTGGTAAAAGAGGTTCGGGAATTTGGAAAGGAAAGGTACATGAGACTTGGAATATTAAAGGAAAAACATCAGAGCTTGAAAATGATCTAACTCATTTGCCTCATCAAACAATAAAAGAATTTTTAAGTGAGATAAATTATTATTCAGACCTGAGAGCAAAAGAGTTATTTGATAAAGGAGTAGAAAGTAATTTATTATCCATAATAATATATACAAAAGGGAAGTTTATGGTTAATTACTTTCTCAAGCTTGGTTTTTTGGATGGAATTCCAGGCTTTGTTTTTGCAATTCTTATGAGCTTTTACTCATTTATGGTAAGAGGAAAATTATACTTGTTAAGACATTAATTTCCCACCTCCGGTCGAGCTCATCCCGGATCTCCCCGGATGGTGTAAAAGTATCTATAGTGAATTAAGCATTAATGAAAAATACCACAATCATTAAAGACATCGCCATTCTTCTCTTTATTCTCTGGTCTCTCTTCGTCCTCTTTGAATACTACAAACACCTCCTCTCAAGAGGAGGAATTAGTTTGTTCTAGATCTGTTCCAGAGCCAAGCTATCTCTTAATTTTCTATAAAGCTTAATAAATTGATTTAATATATTTTTCTTTGAACTCTCATCTTTCATTAATGTTCCACCTTCCAGGAGTCCCTGAGGCCACCTGGAAGGTATTTGGGTAGATTCTTGAGCTGCGGCTGAACTACTTGAGCTAAATTGATGAAGATCAATAAAAAGCGCGTTTTCATCTCTCCATAATACTTTGTATTTGTTTTCAATAGATAAAAAGTATCTTTTATCTTGGTCGCTGCAATTTGCCCAGCAGGCAAAAACAAAATGATCCCAAGACCTTGGATTCTTTGATAAATATTCCATCAAATGATCTTTTTCCCAAAGAATATAAACATCTCTATCAAGTTTGTACCTTAGAAAATCATCATTAAAGTCCCAGTTAATCCCAATCTCTTTATCGCTATTTATAAACTTGACGATCTTGTTAACAAAGGAACCTTGCCAAAGAGCTTTATTTGTTTGTACTCTCTTCATTTGAAAAATAGAAAAACTAAAAATTAAGTTTAGTGATAGAAAGAAGATTAAAATATTTTTCTTCCATCCTTTAAGCTTTGCAAAAAGTTCGGATACATAATAAGTGAAGGAGATAGCTACAAATGGAATAAAATAAAACAGCCAATAAGGGTGTTCCCATGCGCCATTCGGAAAAGCCAAAACGTAGATCAAGGGAAATATGAAAAGCAATAAAAAAACTTTATTCTCCAGTTTGGACTTTTTAATATCAGAAACTAACTTTCTTAAGAACAAAACTGAAAATAAAAGACCAAGCGGAGTAAAATAAACAACAAAACGTAAAAACATAACTTTTAAAAAATATAATCCGGAATTTGGAAGATGAAAAGGCGGACCATTAAAACTTCTATTTAGATAAGCCTGTGAAAGGGTTGAAGCTTCTCCAGTAAGACTACTTGTATAAGTGAAATATCCAATAAATAATAGTAAAGAAACACCAGTCATTATGAAGAAGAATACAATCCCTTGTTTTTTCCTTGATTCGTGAATTAAAAACAAAAACCCTAAAAGAACTGCAAGAGAAAGCACCGGCCAATCTGCTAAAAATCCAATTATTACCGTTAATATCAAAAGAAGCAAGATTTTTCCCGATTTCCCTTTTACATATTTTATGAACAAAAATAATGAAAGTAGGATAAAGGGGAGAAGTACGGGTTCAAATTGTAGAAGTTTTCCATAAACAATAGTCATTGGCAGGGTAGAGGCAATTAAAATTGACAACTTAGATCTATTACTTCCAAAAAAAATCTCTATTATTTTACTTAAAATAAAAATTGACATTATTGTTGAGACTATTGGCACCAGTCTTCCTGCCCAATTGTTATCTTGTCCAAAAATTTTGTAGGAAAAAGAAAGCAGTATTTGAAGTAGAGGAGGATGGTTTAGATAATATTGTGGTGTCTCCGGAAAATTGTTCCCAAAATTTTTAAAAGGAGCAAAATTTGTTTTTAAATACCCAAATCTAACATAGTTTTTTGCCTGAAGAGAATATGTAGAATTGTTATTGCCGTATGGCCCTACAAAAGGGATATTTATATCAATAAATAAAAACGAGATTAATGGAATAAGTAAAAGCAATCTCTTCACCGATACTATGTTATAATTTAAGGCAGTTAAAAGCAAGATTAAGAAGATGAAATGAAAATAAAATTCACAGAGCTATTACTTGTCCCCTTTCTTATTTTTGTATTTATTGCGCTTCAAATAAACAGTATTTTTAGTGAATCTAGAGTTTATGATGAAAATTTGCATATTGATGCAGGATACACTTTTCTAACAAAAAAAGACTTTAGAGCTGAACCATTTAATCCGCCTTTGGCAAGAGAGCTAATTGCCGTACCATTGTTGTTCAATCCAGATATTAAAGGAGACCCAATACTCTTTTGGCCAAGAATAACTACAGTTTTGTTTTCTGTTTTTCTGGCGGTATTGGTATATTTCTTTGCAAAAAAGGCTTTTGGATTAAAAGCCGGAATTTTTGCATTAGTTTTGTACATATTTGAGCCAAACATTCTGGCTCATGGTCACTATGCAACAACAGATCTAATATTATCTTTTTTTATTTTTTTAACAATTTTTCTCTCTTGGATATGGAGAGAAAAACTTAATCTTGTCAGGATTATTATTATTTCATCTATTGTTGGTCTTTCCTTATCTGTTAAATTTTCCGCATTGCCATTTTTATCATTTTCTATTTTGGGAATGTTTCTAATTGAGAAAAAAAAGAATATCGGTCAACTTTTAAAGTTTGGTTATTGGAAAAAAAGAATAAAATTTGTTTTTGCCGCCGCATTCTTCTTATCAATTTCTCTTTGGTCAACATATTTCTTTACTGTTGAGCCAATCCTTGGCCTGAGGTTTGATTCAAATAGAGAGACTATGAAGTTGGCAAAAAATAATCCTATTATTAATTTTGCTCTAAATCAAAGCGTTCCGCTTGGAAGCTATATAAGTACAATAAAGCAAATGGGCTTATATAACTATTCTGATAAATTTAAAAAGGATGCCTTTCTTTTTGGACAATTTTCAGACCACGGTTTTGCCTATTACTTTCCTGCGGCATTTATTGTCAAAACACCAATACCTCTTTTGGTTTTATTTATTATTGGCATTGCAAATGCTCTCAGGTCTTTTCATATTCAGAAGGGACTCTTCACAAATAGTCCTCGCACCTCTTCTTTATCCTCATCTACAATGGCTGCAAATGCAAAACTTGTAAGTATGTATTTATTGATTCCCATAGCTGTTGTGTTCTTGTTTATGTCTTTTAGTCAGGTAAATTTAGGTTTGAGATATGTATTGCCAGCATTTCCTTTCATAATAGTTTTTTCAAGTCAAATAATAAATTTATGCCAAATTTCTAAGTTACGGTATTTATTAATAAGTGCCCTTTTGATCTGGTATATTTTTGGGACTATTAAGACATCTCCGCATTTTATATCATACTTCAATGAATTAGTTGGAGGTTCTCAAAATGGGTACAAATATCTAATTGACTCAAACTATGACTGGGGACAAGGGTTAATAGCGCTCAAGGAATATCAAGATAAAAATAATATAAAAAGTCTAGAACTTGCATACTTTGGCTCAATTTCTCCCCAAAAATACGGGATTAAGTATGACAGATTAGAGGATAAAAACCTTGGAGAAGATAAACATACTATAAGTGTAGCAGGGAAAGAATCTAGAGTGATAGCCATTAGTGCAACCTGTTGGTATTATTGTGGATATTATAAAACAGATGAATTTAAAGATCTTATGCCTGTAGATATTGTGGGAGGTTCAATATTAATATTCAAAAAATAAAAAATGTTTAAGTTATCAATTATTATTGGAATCTATTCTTACATAATTTTCTTTCTCGGAATAACAAATAACCTGTATAAAAATAACATTGTTGGGCTAAGCTTAATCTTTACCATCATTAGTTTATTAGTAATTATAATTATTAACTTCTTTTCAAGACATCGTAATCATCAGAGAGTAAACGGGGCTACCCCGTCGTTTCTTCCCGCAGTGACAAACAATAGGAACCGTAAGATGATGATTGTTCTTTCTTTAATAATTATATTTACTCAAGCATTAATTAACTTAGTTGGAGCGCTTGGTCCAGAATTGGCATTTGATGCACTTTGGTACCATCTTACATTACCTAAAATTTACCTTCTTAATCATTCCATATCTTATATTCCAGGTGGCTTATTTTATTATTCGGTTATGCCAAAGCTTACAGAAATGCTATACGTATCATCACTAGTGTTCCAGGGAGAAATATTAGCCAAGATAATCCATTTTTTATTTGGAATCCTAACTCTACTTGTAATTTATAGAATCTCAAGGAAATATTTAAGCAGGCCATTTTCGTTAATTGTCTGCGTCTTATTTTATTCAAATCTTGTTGTTGGCTGGCAATCGATAACTGCATACATTGATCTTGTTAGAACATTCTTTGAAGTATTAGCTTTATATTTCTTTATAGAATATGCAAGCAACAACAAGTTCTTTTCTCTTGTAAAGTCTTCTGTTGGATTAGGTCTTGCTGTATCTACCAAGATTCTATCCCTAACATCATTATTTATGTTTATTCCCTTAGTCATTTACCTTGGTTTAGCTCAAAAAAAAGACACTGGTAAAATAATCAAGGATATTATTATGTTTGTGCTACTTGTCTTTCTAATCCCTTTTCCTTGGTTTGTATTTTCATATGTTAATACTGGTAGTCCTTTTTATCCTTTCTTAACATCAGTTTATCCTATCTCATTAGAAAGCAGCATTTTTAATATTAATAGTATTTTGAAAGATTATTGGGGAATATTTGTTAACTCTCCTGATCCCATATCTCCCCTATACTTGATTGGTTTACCAATTATTATTTTTGCAGTTAGTAAATTTAATCAACAAAAAAAAATAATATTAATCTATTCTTTTCTTGCAGTAATTCTATGGTTATTGATTCCCAGAACTGGAGGGGGAAGATTTTTTCTTCCGTATCTTCCTGCGCTGTCATTATTGATTGTTTTATCCATAAATATTTTAAAAAATAATTTATTGAAGTCATTTTTAATAGCCTTAATTTTATTAACTTCTATTTCCTCAGTTATCTATAGGGGAATTGCAAATGCAAAATATTTACCTGTTATTCTTGGGACAGAGACAAAACAAGAGTTCTTAAAAAATAATTTAAACTTTTCCTATGGAGATTATTATGATATCGACTCTTATATGAAAAACAAAATTATACCAAAAGACAAGGTTTTAATTGTGGGAATTCATAATCTATATTATATTGATTTCCCTTTTATCCATGATTCTTATGTGAAGCAAGATCAAAACTATAACTATATTCTCAAAAGAGATGATATTGTGTCTAGGTCACATAGAGGATGGAAGCTAATTTATAAAAATGATATAAGTAAGGTAGCACTTTATGAAAAAGAAAATTAACGGAAGCCTAGAAAGCACATTAAAAGTCTTGTTGTATGTACTGTTAATCGTGTTTCCCTTGGGAGTAGTAGTAAATATTGAAATTATAAGTTCTGTTAGGGTTTATCCTGTTGATGTAGTATTGGGTCTTATATTTATAGTTTTTGTATTAGTAATAATAATAGGCAAGCTAAATATTTTTAACTTCCCCTTATTTAAAGAAATGTATCTATTTATAGCTATTGCATTTATTGCACTTATGATTAATCTTCAAGGATTAGGACCGCAGTCTTTTTTAGTTTCTTTATCTTATTTATTAAGAATTATTATTTATTCAAGCCTGATATTCTCAATATATTTACTAGGTCAAGGTTTTAGCAGAAGATATTTATATTCACTTTCTTTTTCTGGATTTGTTTTTGCAGTATTAGGACTTGTTCAATATATATTTTATCCAGATCTAAGAAACCTCTATTATCTTGGCTGGGACAAGCATTTTTATAGAGTATTTTCAACCTTTTTGGACCCTAATTTTACCGGTGCAATTTATGTTCTTGAAATAATATTAATTTTATATTTATTATTTATAAATTTGAAAAACAAAAAGAAAGTTATTCTTCTATCAATTTTATTGCTTGTAGTATTTTCTTCCTTGCTTTTAACATACTCCAGAAGTACTTACGTTTCTTTTCTGTTTGCTGTTCCAGCATTCTTTATTATAAGTAATAAAAGATTATTATTTGGTTTAACTATCTTACTATTTTTATTCGGACTTTTTCTTATACCTAAAAATATTAAAAGTGAGGGGGTAGATCTATTCAGAACAAATTCAGTCATTGAAAGAATAAACTCAAGCAAAAATGCATTTATTATTTTTAAAGACTCTCCATTTTTAGGAGTAGGTTTTAACGCATATAGATATGCACAGGAAAAATACGGAACACTTTCTGGAAGCAATTGGGAGAGAACACATTCTGGAGCAGGAGTGTCAAACAGCTTTCTGTTTATTTTGGCAACAACCGGAATTCTAGGATTTATTTGTTATGCAGTTTTTTGGAGAAAAATATTTAAGACTGTATTAATGATGAAATATTCTGGAAATGAAACATACTTCAAATCTTTAATATTGTCATCAATACTTGCCGTTTTTGTACATAGTTTATTTGAAAATACATTATTCTATCCTTTTATAATGATTTGGCTATTTGTTTTATTGGGGATTATGGAGAGTAAGTTACGTTAACTATTTTTGTTGTTTTTGCGCCTGCAGGATTAGTTGCCTCAATCTTAATTGAATTTTCTCCTTCATTCAGTCTTAAATAATGGGAAAATTCTCCTTCTCCATCAATAATTGACCAGAAACCATTAACTGTTAGCTTATTATCGGGCTCTGTTTTCCCTTGAATATTTATCTCTTGATCTCCTTTTGAAAAGGAGGAACCATCTTCTGGGGAATTAATCTCAAGCTTGGGCTCGCTTTTAATATAGGTAATTAAATATTCCTGAGAAAAATCACTTGCTTTATTGTCAATGTCTTTATAGCGGACTTTTATTGAGTTCTGTCCTTCTAGAAGAACTATATTTTTTAGCTCAAATTTTTTTTCTTCCGGAGTCAATTCTTGATGCAGTTCATTATTCAGAAATACTTCAATAGATCCTTTGTCATATTTTGTTTTTCCTGAAACATTTACAAGGGAACTGCTGGTTGCGTTGACTATAGAATTAAGAGTGGGAGATTCCAGAAAAATATTTTTCTGAATTTGTTGAGCAGGAGTCTTTTCTCCTTTAAGCTTTATGGATAAACTTCCCAACCCATCAAGTATTAATATCCCAAACCTTAGGGTTAAGAAAAGGATTACAACAATTCCAATTAAGAATATATAAAATTGTTTTTTGCTCTGTTTCTCTATTCTTCTCGACGTCCTAGACTTCATATTTAAATATCCGAATTAACCTCAAAACTTAATACATTGTCACTATCCGTATATGCCCTTCTTACTGTATCCCGGTTTAATCGGGATCAGTCTAGAAGGTGTTATACCCCCGCCGCTATGAAATAGGCCCGCTCCTTGGGATAACACATTTTCAAGTGTGAAGGGCATAATCCGTAGCGCGTTAAGTTAATATCAGAATTATAAAAAACTCTTGGTAACGCTATAATCCGTGTTATTCAAAAACGTTGGTTAATCTTAACATCACGGAATTATTGAATAATTCTTTGTTTCTTTCTAATCTTCTCTGCAACCTTTAATTCTAGAATTGATCTTTGAAGATCTTTTTCTATCAATGTCAAATCAACATTCTCTGCCTTTTCACGTAATAATTCTTCTGCTCTCTTTTTAGCCTGTTGGGCTTTGGCAATTTCAATATCTTTTGCCTTGACAGCATAATCAGAAGAAATATATACATTATTGTTGTTTATTTCTAGAAACCCGCCGGTAATAGCAATTAGCAGCTCCTCTTTTTCGTATTTAATTATTATTTCCCCCTCTTTTAGTCTAGATAGAAGAGGTGTATGGTTGGGAAGTACAGTTATTTCTCCATCATAAGCAGGAATAACAGCCTCTTGAACTTGGTCTTGAAAGATAACCCCTTCTGGAGAAACAATTTCTAGATGAAATTTACTTTTATTTTCCACTATTTTTAACCGCCTCCTCTATAGTGCCAACCATGAAGAATGCCTGCTCCGGTAAATTATCATGTTTTCCTTCAACAATTTCTTTAAAACCGCGGATAGTATCTTCTATCTTTACATATTTACCTGGAATTCCTGTAAATATTTCAGCAACAAACATAGGTTGGGTTAGAAATCTCTGAATTTTTCTGGCCCTTGAAACTACAAGTTTATCCTCATCTGACAATTCATCTATGCCAAGAATTGCAATTATGTCTTGAAGATCTTTATATCTTTGTAATACTCTTTTTATTTCAGAGGCTACTTCATAATGTTCTTTTCCAACAACATTTGGATCAAGAAGTCTAGAGGAAGATGTGAGAGGGTCAACAGCAGGGTAGAGTCCTTGTTCTGCAATTGATCTTTCAAGGGTAATAGTTGCATCTAAATGGCTAAATATTGTTGCAGGGGCAGGATCTGTATAATCATCAGCTGGAACATAAATTGCCTGTACAGACGTAATAGAACCTTTTTGCGTAGATGTTATTCTCTCTTGTAAGCCGCCTATGTCTTGGGCAAGGGTGGGTTGGTAACCTACGGCAGAAGGCATTCTCCCTAAAAGCGCTGACACTTCACTTCCTGCTTGGGCAAATCGGAATACGTTGTCAATAAAAAGTAATACATCTTCTCTCTTTTGATCTCTAAAATATTCAGCCATTGTCAACGCGGTGAGCCCAACTCTAAGTCTATTTCCTGGTGGTTCATTCATCTGTCCAAACACTAAGACAGTTTTGTCTAGAACGTCTGCCTCTTTCATTTCAAGCCAAAGATCCGTGCCTTCTCTTGTTCTTTCTCCTACCCCAGCAAAAACAGAGTGGCCTTTATGAACCGTAGCTATATTTCTTATCAATTCCTTTACGATTACAGTTTTTCCAACTCCAGCACCTCCAAATATTCCGATTTTTCCACCCTTTGTGAAAGGGGAAATTAGATCAATAACCTTAATTCCTGTTTCAAGCATTTCTGGTTGAGTTTTTTGTTCTGATAAATCAGGTGCAGGTTTGTGAATAGAATCAAATTCTTTAGTGTTAACCTTTCCAAGTCCATCTATAGGTTGACCTAGTACATTAAAAATTCTTCCTAGAGTAGCAGCTCCAACAGGTACATTAATATTGCCATAGGTTCTTTGTGCTTTAATTCCTCTTCTAAGACCCTCAGTTGGTCCAAGAGCTATTGTTCTTACTTCTCCGTTCTCTATTTCTAATTCAGTTTCAAGAGTTAGTATCTTTTTATCTTCAAGCTCTATCTCTAGGGCCTCATATATGCCTGGAACTTCACCGGTGAATTTAACATCTACAATTGGGCCTTGTACCCTAATTACTATGCCTTCCCCTTTTTTTGTATTGTTACTAATCATATTAATATTATATATTATTTATACAAATCTGCCATTGCTTAAGTCTAACAATTCATTTGTGATTCTTTCCTGTCTAAACTTATTATAGGATAAAGTAAGAAAATCTGCAACATCCAGAGCGTTATTTTTAGCACTTTGCATAGCTACCATTCTTGCTGCCTGTTCAGAAGTATAAGCATTTATAAGTGCATTGTATAATCTCACTTCAAAGTAATGGGGTAATAGCTCTGAAAGAATCTTTTCCCAACTTGGTTCTGCTTTGTAGGGCAGATCTTTTTTTTCACTATCAATTTCACTTCTGTTGATTGGTAAAAGCCTATATGATTGAGGGGTTTGTTGAAAAATAGATTTAAACTCAGCAAATAATATAGAGACATCACTTACTTCACCGTTCAAGATATACGGGTTTACTATTTGTGTTAGTTGATAAACAAGTGAAAGACTGGGCACCGTATTACCCATCGGGAAACTTGCAATTATATTGAGCTTAATTCTATTTGCAAATCTTTCCACTTTTTTTCCTACGGTAATAACCAATAAGTCTTTATCCTCATATTCTATAACCTTTTTAAATAGATTAGTATTAAGAGAGCCACACAGCCCTCTATCAGGAGAAATCATTATGACAATTTTTTTATTAGATTGCCCTGTCTTTAAATATGGATGATTAAAGCTTCCTAGGTCAACTGCTTCTGTGGCTGTCTTTGTGAGATCTGTTATCCTAATCGCATAAGGCTTATTGTTTTCAACTGCTTTCTGAGCCCTCTTTATTTTAGAAGCAGAAATCATCTCCATGGCTTTTCCTATTTGAGCAATATTTTTTGCTGTTTTTATTCTTCTTTTTAATAACTGTAAACTTTCTGCCATATTATATTATTGTCTTTTTAAAAGTCTCAATTTCTTTTTTTAGTTCACTCAGCGTCTTGTCATCAATCTTTGCTCCGCCAGAGATTTTTTCAATCAATTTTTTATTTTTAGCACTGATAAAATCCATAATTTTTTCTTCAAAAATTCTTATTTTATCAATTGGTAAGTCATCTATAATTCCTGATGTTGCTGAATAAATGATTATTACTTCAGAAACTTCATCCAATGGTCTATACTGGGGTTGTTTTAGTACTTCTGTAACTCTTTTACCTCTCTCTATTCTTCTTTGTGTTTGTTCATCAAGATCTGTGCCAAATTGAGCAAATGCTGCAAGTTCCCTAAATTGTGCAAGCTCAAGTCTTAATGGTCCGGCAACTTGTTTCATCCCTTTTGTTTGTGCCGCTCCACCTACCCTGGAAACAGAAAGTCCAACGTTTATTGCCGGTCTTATACCGGCATTGAAAAGATCAGTTTCAAGGTAAATCTGTCCATCTGTAATAGAAATTACGTTTGTTGGAATGTATGCTGAAACATCCCCTGCCTGTGTTTCTATTATTGGCAAAGAGGTAATAGATCCGCCTCCATTCTCATCAGATAATCTTGCAGATCTTTCAAGTAATTTAGAATGAAGATAGAAAATATCCCCGGGATAAGCTTCTCTCCCCGCGGGCCTTTTTAAAACCAGTGAAATTTGTCTATACGCCCACGCATGTTTTGACAAATCATCATATACAATTAATACATCACGTCCCTGATCCATAAAATATTCTCCAATACTGGTAGCGGCAAAAGGTGCCAAAAATTGTAGAGCAGCAGAGTCAGATGCGCTTGCCGAAACAACAATGGTATAATCCATAGCACCTTCTTCTTGCAGTTTTCCTATTGTCCTTGCAACATTTGCTCTTTTTTGACCAATTGCACAATAAATACATATTACTTGCTTTAATCCCAGATCTTTTTTCTTTTGATTGATTATTGCATCTATAGCAATTGCAGTTTTTCCCGTATTTCTATCGCCAATTATAAGTTCTCTTTGCCCTCTTCCTATTGGTATAACAGAATCAATAGCCTTTATTCCTGTCTTAAGAGGAGTATCTACTGGTTGACGTACAGTAACGCTGGGCGCAAGTTTTTCAAAAGGATATAAATCTCCTTTAATTTTAAGATCTCTTCCATCAAGAGGATTTTCTAACGGGTCTATAACTCTACCAATAAGATCTTCAGAAACTTTAACACTTAGTATTTTTCCAGTTGTCTTAATTTCCGTTCCTTCCTTAACCTTGTTAATGTCAGAAAGAAGAATAATAGAAGCATAGCTTTCATCCAAATTAAAAACCAATCCTCTAGTTCCGTCCTCAAATTCAACCTCTTCTCCAAAGCCTGCTCTTGAAAGACCTGTGGCCTTAACAATGCCATCTCCAACAAAAGATGCAGTTCCTGTATTCGTAAGTCCAGGTTCTGTTCCTGCCTTTGACAGTATATTTTCTATTTCTTTTATTAGTTCGTCTGTTTTCATATGTTTTCTTTAAGTGTGCTTGTAAGTTGGTTTATGTAGCCTGATAAACTTAAATCAATAACGTCATCTTTATATTTTACAATAATTCCCCCCCCAAGTGCTTGATCTTTTTCAAAGATAATTTCTTTTCCTTTAAAAATTCTCTCAACCTCTTTTATGATCTCTTTGTCCTCAATACTTGCCTTTAAATATACCTTGTTTTCACTGGCTTGTATTTTTAAATAATTTACCAATGATCTCAGTTCAGTTTTGCTAAGGATCTTTAAGATATAATTTATAACTATGCTATCAATCTCCTCTTCTTTTTCTAAAACTTTTGCTACTTCCCTTATTCTAGCTTTGTTCATATTTAGATAAATCCTTTAAACTTCTTTCAAGGATTTTTTTCTGCTCTTCTTTTGTAAATATTTCTTTAATCACCTTATTTAAAATCTTTTGAGAAATATCTATTGTTAGTTTTTGTGCCTCTCTTTGCATATTTTTGATTTCAATCTCGCCCTGTTCTTTTGCTTGTTTTATTAGTTTATTTGCCTCACCTTTTGCACTCCCAATTATCTTCTCCCTTGCCTCCTCAGTCATAGCTCTTGTATTCTCAATAATCTTATCTGCTTCAACCCGTGTTTCTTTTAATATTTTATCTCTTTCACCTCTGGCCTTTTCTAACTCTTCTTTTGTTTTTTCAGCATCTTCAAGCCCTTGCTTTATTCTGTCTTCTCTTTGTTTCATTATGTTTATTATTGGTCCATAGAGAAAACGCTTAAACAAGTAAGCAAGAATCAAAAAATTAATAATTTGAGCTATAAATAAATTAATATTAAAGCCAAAAGTATCCAATATTTCCATCATATGTTAATTATTTCAGATTCCCAATATTTTTGCTAGCCGTCTTTTTTCGTGTGTTAGGGATCGCTTAGAAATAAATCCTAAACACACGAAACATCACGAAAACATTTAATTAGCAATTAGAATGCGTGTTTTTCTTGTTATCCTATAAAGGCTAAAATTAAAGAATAAATAGCAATAGCTTCTGCAAATGCCATTCCAAGCAACATGGCTGGCAAAATTCTCCCGCTAGCTTCAGGATTTCTTCCAATAGCCTCCATTGCCTTTGCGCCTATTAGTCCAATCCCCAAAGCTGGTCCTAAACCACCAATTGCAACAATTAATCCACCTGATAATGTAAACTCCATTTAATTTTCACCTCCTTTATTGTTAACTAAAAATACAACCAGCAATTATAAATTTATAAACATTAACTGCTATGTAAAGTTTATAATCTTGCCTCTTATACTTCTTTCAACTCTCTATAATATTTTATTTCTTGTAAAAGATCAATATTACATTTCATATCTAGTGCTGTTCACCATGAGAATTTGTCATAATGCCCATAAATGCCATTGTAAGCATAGCAAAAACTAAAGCCTGAACCAAAGCAACAATTGATTCTAATAATAAAAATGGAATAGGCGCTAAAAATGCAAATATAGAAAAAATTGTCTCAAGAACCACTTCTCCAGCAAATACATTCCCAAAAAGTCTAAATGACAAAGAAAATAATTTAGTTACTTCGGAAATTAATTCAAGTATTCCAACATATAAATATACAGGATTTAACGAAAAAAATCTACCTAAATATCCAAGCAGGCCATTGTATTTAATGCTTAACGCATGTGTGGCAACTAAAGAAATTGTAGCAAGTGCAAAAGTTGTATTAAAATCACTTGTGGGCGGCTTAAAAAAAGGAATAATTCCATGATTACCCTCTTCAACTATTCCAAATGTTCCAAGTCCGGGAACAAGTCCTGTTAAATTTGAAAATAAAATAAATATAAAAAAACTAATGACCCAAGGGAAAATACTTTTTGCCCTTTCTCCAGAAATCTGTTTTGTTAATGTATAAAAATAGTCAATTGTAGCTTCTGAAATACTTTGTAATCTTGAAGGGTAAATGGAGATATGTTTATAAATAATAAAAACTAATAATACTAATATAAAGTCAACTAATAAAGTAGAAAATATGGTGTTTGTAACATTAAACCCATAAATAGTAAATATAATCCCTGGCTCTAATAAATTCATTCTGTTACTATTTTACGAAAAAAATAAATTATAGTCAAGAAAAGACTGTAAGTATTGGACAAGTGGTTAACATATGTTCAATTAAGACATAACCCTTTGAACTAGATCAGTAATGATTATTGGTCTTTCATCTTTGAATTCTAACTTCCCTTCTATAATAACTAACAAGTCTTTAATTAAAGAATTTTTGTAACTCTCATAAATCTTTGGGAAAACAACACACTCAATGGAGTTTCCCAGATTGTCTTCAATTGTTATAAAGGCCATTTCGCTATTGCTTTTTTTAGTTATTATTCTTTTAACCTGTGAAACAAGACCACCTGTTTTAATCTTCATTGAATTTTTCTCATCAATCAAGTCGCTTATTTTATGAGTTATTGAAGGCATAATTCTTTCAATTCCTTCATTCATGGGGTGATCAGTTAAATAAAAGCCAAGAAGCTCCCTCTCAAAGATCAATCTTTCTTTTTCTGAGAAATCTTCCAAGTCATCTAAGTATTTTGTTCCTAGAGCACGGGACATATCAGTTGTTTGATCAATCTCATCTCCAAACAGGCTTACTTGATTTTTTACTTTATTTTTTTCTTCTTTATTTATTTTTTCAACTACTTCTGATATTACTGCCAAAAGTGATGCTCTATTACCAAACTCATCCATTGCCCCAGCCTTAATTAAACTTTCAAGTGTTTTTTTATTTACCTTAGAAAGGTCAACTCTGTTACAGAATTCATAAAAACTGTTGAATTTTTCCTTGTTTCTCTCTTCTATAATTGTCCTAATTGCTGCACTTCCTACATTTTTTATTGCTGAAAGCCCAAATCTTATTTGATTGTCTTCAATAGAAAATTCTGGCTCAGAAAAAGTAACTGAAGGTGGTAAGATCTCAATCTTTAGCCTTTTACACTCAGCAATAGCTTGGGAAATTTTTTCATTTTTTGTCGGGCCAGTTGTTCCTCTGCACTCGGCGGTAAGTACTGCTGTCATAAATTCGACAGGGTAGTGTGTTTTGAGATATGCAGTTCTAAAAGCTATTGTTGCGTAGCAAGCAGCATGCGCCTTTCCAAAACCATATCCTGCAAATGGTTCAAACAGGTCCCATAAGTCCTGAGCTTTTTTTTGTGTCATGCCATTAATAACGCATCCCTCAACAAATTTATCATGCTGTTTTTTCATTTCAGTTGGAATTTTTTTACCAACTGCTTTTCTTAATTTGTCAGCCTCTAGCCAGGAATAGCCTGCAACCTTTATTGCGGTAAGCAACAAATCATCCTGGAAAGTAATAATTCCATAGGATTCTTTCAGCACATCCTCAAGCCTATGGTCTGGATAGCTTATAAGCTCTGGATTATTTTTTCTTTTAATAAATTCAGGGATATTTGCCATGGGGCCAGGTCTATATAGTGCAACCATAGCTTGTAGATCAAAAATTGTAGTGGGCTTTAATTCTTTAATATTTTTTCTCATACCGCCGGACTCAAGCTGAAAAATTCCTGTTGTTTCTCCAGATGAAAGCATTTTATATGTTTCAATGTCATCATTCGGGATACTTGAGAAATCAAGCACTTTGTCTCTATTTTCCTTAACAAACCTTAGAGTTTCCTGGATAATTGTTAAGTTTCTAAGACCCAAAAAGTCAATTTTTAAAAGTCCCACACCATCTTCTCCCACAGTGTACATGTCATACTGGGTTACAATTTTCTCTCCATTTGACTCTTTTTGGACTGGAGTATATTCTGTTAAGGGTTTATCCGCAATCACAACTCCTGCTGCATGTGTAGATGCATGTCTTGCAACACCTTCTAATTTTTTGGCTACATCCAAAAGCCTTTTTGTCTGTACCTCAGTGTTATATGCCTTTTTTAAATCAGAGCTTTGCTCAATTGCCAAGTCAATAGTCATTGCATGTCCTTGCCATCCCGGAGGTATCATTTTAGCTATTCTATCTGGTTCTATGTAAGGCATCCCCAGTGCCCGTCCAGCGTCTCTCACCGCACCTCTTGCTTCCATAGTTCCAAAAGTTATAATCTGTGCAACCTTATTTTCTCCGTATTTTTTAGTTACGTAAGCAATAACTTCATCCCGTCTGTCATCTGCAAAATCCAAATCAATATCAGGCGGGGAAGGTCTCATTGGGTTTAGAAATCTTTCAAATGGCAATTTAAAAAATAAAGGATCTACGTCAGAAATTTTCAGGGCATATGAAATTATTGAACCTGCATTTGATCCTCTGCCTGGACCCACTGTTATTCCTTGGCTTTTTGCCCAATTAACAAAATCAGCCACAATAAGAATATAAGTTTCATAACCCTTTTTAAGAATGATTGATAGCTCATACTCAACCCTATCTCTCATTTCCTGTGTCACTTCTTTGTATCTTTCTTCTAACCCTTTTTCTATCTGTTGTATAAAATAATCAGAGTCTTTAATTCCACCTGGTACATCAAATACAGGCATAATCCATTTTCCCAACCTGATTTCAACATTGCATTTATCTGCAATCCTTACAGTGTTTTCGATAGCTTCGGGATACTCTATAAACAATGCTCTCATTTCCTCAGGAGATCTCATATAGAAGTCAGGAGAATCAATCATTGAAAGAGGCCTTTTTTCATTTAAAATTGTGGTTTGTGTTTGAATTGCCAGTAGGATTTCATGAGCTTCTGCATCTTCCCGTTTTATATAATGATTATCATTAGTTGCTACAAGCGGTATTCCAAGTTTTTTTGAAAGCTTTATAATCCCTTCATTAACTTTATCTTGATCATCTATTTTGGGATGTTTTTGCATTTCAAGATATAAATCTTCTCCAAAAATATCATAAAGCTTAAGGACTTTTTTTTCTGCCTCATTTAAATTACCGTCAATAATATCCTGCCCAAAAAAACTATTTATACACCCTGTCAAGCAAATCAATCCTTCTTTACGTTCTCTTAAAATATCTAAATCAATTTTTGGTTTATAGTAAAATCCTTCTAGATTTGCTGCGCTTACAAGCTTCATCAAATTTTTGTAGCCTTGGTTATTTTTTGCAAGAAGGATTAAGTGGTTATGATCAGCATCATGCTCTGCCTCTTTGTCAAACCTTGTTCTCTTAGCAAGATAAAGTTCACATCCTATTATTGGCTTTATTCCTTCTTCAATGCAAGTTTTATAAAATTTAATCGTTCCATACATATTTCCGTGATCAGTTATGGCAATTGCTTTCATTCCAAGTTCTTTTGCATGCAAAACCATAAGTTTAATTTTTTGTAAACCATCCAGAAGTGAAAATTCGCTGTGGTTGTGGAGATGAACAAAGTCAGACATAGAGATACATTTATTATACTTTAATTAGGGCTTCTTTTCTATCCCTTTTTACTGAATAATTGTTTGAAAACTAAATAAGAGGTGTTTTTTTTATCTTATCTGATTTGTTCCTCGATTTTTTCTTTTACAATTTTTGCGTCGGTTTTTTCTTTAAATCTTCTCATAACTTGTCCCACCAAAAACATTATTGCAGCTTCTTTCCCTGCTTTATAGTCCCCAACTGCCTTTTGGTTTTCTTCTATCACTTGATTAATTATTCTCTCAAGCTCACCCATATCTATAGCTACTACCTGAAGAGCAGATTTAATAGCTTGCACGAGCTTTGCAGGTAAGACTTCATCAATATTGACCTTTTTATTAATAATGTAGTCCACAATCTGTTTTGGTGTAACCTCAAACTCTTTTCCAATCTTCACACCCTCCTCGTAGTAGTCCGCCATTTCCCTTTCGCGGGTTATAATTTCAACATCGTAGCTTGATAATTTATATTCAGATTTAAAACGTTCAAGTTTCTTTTCTGGCAATTCTGGTATTTGAGATTTGATATTTGAAATTTGAAATTCCTCCAATAAAATTGGTGGTAGATCCGGATCAGGGAAATATCTATAATCGTGTGCTTCTTCTTTAGATCTCTGCAAATATGTCTTTTTACTATTCTCATCCCACCCCCTTGTCTCTTGTTTAAGTATTCTTCCACTTTCTAACTCTTCGGTCTGTCTTTTAATCTCGAACTCTATTGCAGCAATCATAAAGCGAAATGAATTAATATTCTTCAACTCAACTCTATAATTAGGTAATTCATCGTTTCGGATTTCGGATTTCGAATTTTGGATTTCTCGAAGCGAAATATTCGCTTCGAGTCTCATATCTCCCCTCTCCATATCTGCATTTGAAACTCCAAGATATCTAAAGATCTGTTGTAATTTCTTAGCATAATCCCTTACTTCTTCGACATCCCTAAAATCCGGTTCAGAAACTATCTCCACAAGTGGAACACCTGATCTATTAAAGTCAATTAAAGTTAATTTTTGTTCATTGGAAATTGGAAATTTGAAATTGGAAATTCCAAGTTGGTGCACCAACTTGGCTGTGTCTTCCTCTTGATGTACTCGGTTAATCCTGATCTTGCTTGTTGCCCCATTTTTTCCAACAACCTCAATCCATCCCTTGATACATAAAGGCCAACGGTATTGAGAAATTTGATAGCCTTTTGGTAAATCAGGATAAAAGTAGTTTTTCCTCTCAAAGCGGGAATCTTTACTAATTTCACAATTCAATGCTAGTCCAATTTTTATACAATCTTTAATTGCTTGCTCGTTTATGTAGGGTAGTGCACCGGGAAGTCCCAGGCATACAGGACAGGTTTGAGTATTTGGTTTTTTACCAAAATAATCCGCATCGCACCTGCAAAACATCTTGGATTTTGTACTTAGCTCCACATGTACCTCAAGACCAATTATTAGTTCGTAATTACTCATATTTTTGGTTGAATTTTATAATACTCTGTTTCTTGCTCATATTTGTAAGCTACTTTGTACAACAATTCTTCAGAAAATTGTGGTCCTATTATTTGCATCCCAACTGGAAGGCTTTCAACAAAACCGCAGGGAACGTTAAGACTTGGGATCCCAGCAATATTAATAGGGCACATAAAAATATCAGATAAGTACATTTGTAATGGGTCGTCAGTTTTCTCTCCAATTTTAAAAGGAAGAGTAGGTGAAGATGGAACAATTAGAACATCAACTTCTTTAAAAACATTTTCAAAGTCTTGTTTTATTAAAGTCCTTACTTTTGCCGCTTTTTCATAATAAGCATCATAGTAACCAGAAGAAAGAACATAGGTTCCAAGCATTATTCTTCTTTTAGCCTCATTTCCAAATTGATCACGTGTTTTTCCAAAACGAATTCCGTCAAATCGAGCCAAATTTGAACTTATTTCGGCGGGAACCAAAATATAATAACAAGACATAGCATATCCAGTGTGAGGCAAAGAAACGTTTTTGACTACTGCGCCCATAGATTCAAAATGTTTAACAGCTTTTAATGTTAAACTTTCAACATCTTTATCAACTCCCTCAATATAATATTCTTTAGAAATTCCAATTCTTAATCCTTTTATACCTTGGTTTTCGTTCAAGGCTGTGGTATAACAGGGAACTGGAATATCAGGAGTTGTTGAGTCAAACTCATCTCTCCCAGCAGTTACTTCAAGTATTTTTGCATTGTCATAAACCGTTTTCGTAATATGTCCAATTGTGTCAAAAGAAGATGCCATAGATATTATTCCATAACGTGAAACTCTCCCATATGTTGGTTTTAACCCTACTAAATTACAGAAAGCCGCTGGTAATCTAACAGAGCTTCCTGTATCCGTTCCAGTCGCTGCCAAGCACTCATTGGCTGCAACAGCCGCAGCTGATCCACTACTTGAACCACCAGGAACTCTTGTTAAGTCATATGGATTTCTTGTAGGTCCTAGGTCAGAATTTTCTCCAGAAGAACCGTGTCCCCAAGCATCTTCATTGGTTTTGCCAATAATTACAACTCCTGCGTCCTTTAATTTTTTTGTTGCTGTTGCATCATAGGGAGGAATGTAATTATCAATGATTTTTGATCCGGCTGTAGTTTTTAAATCTTTAGTTGAGTATAAATCTTTAAATCCAAAAGGTATACCAATTAGCTTCTTTTCTTCAAATATATCTTCATCAGATTGAATTAATTCGTCTACTTTTTTGGCTTGATTTAATGCTCCTTCTTCATCAACTGTGATAAAGGCATTCAACTCTTTATCAATTTTTTTAATCCTTTCTAAATATTTGGAAGTTAATTCTTCTGAAGAAAAATCTTTATTTTTTAATCCTTCTAACGCATTTTTGATCGTTATATTATTTATATCCATATTATTTTTTAAATATTGTCTCAACTTTTATAAGTCCATTTTCTTTCTTGGGAGCATTTTTTAATGCCTCGTCTTGTGAGAGACTAGGTAAAACTTCATCATTTCTCATCACATTTGAAAGGTCAATAACGCTAAAAGTAGGTTCTACATTTTGAGTGTCCAATTCATTTAATTTGTTAAAATAATCAAGAATCTTTGGAAGCTCCTTGCCGTATTTTTCTTCTTCCTCAGGAGTAAGGGGAAGATTTGCCAATTTTGCCACGTGCTTAATATCAATTTTCATAAGATTATTTACTTGTTTTAATAAAAGGTTTAATGTCTTCCTTTGTGAGTAAACGGGATTCTGAGCAATTTGCAATCATAGCCAGACTTGGTCGGTGAGAAAAGCCAACATATTCTACGCTTTTTCCCTTTTCCCTGGCTTTTTTAATTGCTGGAAGAAGATCAGTATCAGAAGACACTAAAAGGAGACTATCGCTCAAATTTTCGTAAGCAGCTACCAGTATGTCAACGGCAATATTTACATCAACCCCTTTTTCGTGGAATTTTCCATCAGATTTAAGAAGGTAACCAAGAGAATATAAAAATTTATGTTTCTTTAAATGAGCTAAAAGTTTACGTTGGTTTGCAAATAGTTTTTGCGTATGTTTTGTTCCATCAGTTCTGACAGCTCCAATGTAATATGTGCAAGAGACAATAATCTCTTTACCTGCTAATAAGCGAGCAAATTTGGAAAAATCAAAGGAAATTAGCTCATTAAACTTTAGATCTTTAAGTTTAAAGTAGAAATTACTTCCATCAATAAGAATAATAGCTTTTTTACGTGCCTTCATATGGTTATTTGCACAAAAAAATCCTGCAAAGACCTTTCGGTGTTGCAGGAGATTTTAGTACTAATATATTAACATAAAATATTCCAAAAGTCAATCCCAAATTCGCCAACTTCACAACATATTTAATATCAATTTTCATAAAAATTATTCTTGAATTGTTAAATTGTTCTATTGTTGATGTAGTAAGTTAACAATTTAGCAATGAAGCAATGTAACAATCATTCACCTTGAATTATACCTTAACATTATATCTCTTCTCAATTATCTCTTTTGCTTTTTGTTCCAAAGAATCATCAAGATCTTCAAGCCCGATTTCATCTTTATATTTTACTTCCAAAGCTTTTTTGATTAGATAATCTGCGATTTCTGGATTTTTAGGCAAGATCGGACCGTGAAGATATGTCCCTATTGCATTTTTATAGATTGCTCCCTCTGTTCCGTCTTCACCATTGTTCCCAAACCCTTTTATAACTTTTGCGAAAGGCTTTACATTTTTTCCAAGATAAGTCCGTCCGCCATGGTTTTCAAAACCAACAATGTGGCGCGTAGCTTGTGGCGCGTAGCTTGTAGTTTTTTTACCATCTGCTACTTGCCACGTGCTACCTGCCAGTTCAGCGATTATATTCCCAATTAGCCGCGGATGGTTTTCTCCTGGATTTTCAGTATATAGGTCAAAAATTCCAAGTCCCAGAATCTTTGTTCCATCCGCTTCTTTATAATATTTGCCCAACAATTGATATGCTCCACAGATATATAATCCCGGAACTCCATCATCAACCATTTTTTTTAAAGTCTCAACTTTCTCTTTTTTTAAATCCTGTGCAACTATTTGCTGCTGTTTGTCCTGTGCTCCGCCCATGAAGAGCATGTTGCACGTAGCAAGTAGCTTGTGGTCAAAACCAGGATTAAGATGCAAGATTTTTACTTCAATATTCCGCCATTCACAGCGTTTCTGCAGCACAATAATATTTCCCCGGTCGCCATAGGTACTCATTAGATCCGGATAAAGCCAACCAATAGTTAGCGAGTGGCGGATAGCTTTTGGCAGGTAGTTCTTATTCATTTTTCCTCCCTAATGATTTCTTGAAGCTTTGAATTCTTTTTATCAGCAGTTCAGCTTCATCATACAATAAGATAACGTCTTTTTCAGATAAATAACCCATTTCGAGTGCAAACAATAATTCCGAAACTGTTTCAATCGTTGATTTTATAGATATATCTAGATAATGACTAAAATCATTTATAGTTATACTTCCACTTCCTTCTGCAATATTTGATGATATTGAAAGAACCGCTCGTTTTAATTGAGATACTAATCCGAACAATTCTGACTTTGGAAGTTTATCTGCAGCAATGTAAATATGTCTCGCATATAATATTGCAGCTTTCCAAATCTCTAATCTTTGAAATCTAAATGTATCTTTTATCATATTTAAACCACGTGCTATCTGCCAAGTGCCACAAGCTATAATATTTTTTTACCTGTTAATATTTTCCTTACTTCCAACATGGCAGAATATGTGGGAAGTATATACAGGATTTCATTTCTTGGTAATTCTTCCAACGCAATCTTGATCGCTTCGTTCAAATTCTCAAAAGTTTTGAGCTTTAAGTTGTAGTTTTGACTTTTGATTTTTGATTTTTGACTTTTTGAAGAATTTGCATACTTCAATCTTAAAGCCATATCATACGTTCTGTCCCCGCTAATAAACATATTATCCATATCATCTATAAATTCTTCAAAATCTACGTCCCAGATCCATGATACATCTCTACCATCAGGTATTCTATCATTAAGAATAATAAGTATATTGTCATCATCTTGTTTCATTTCCATCACCATTTCAATTGATTGGTTGAATCCCGTTGGATTTTTAGAAAGTAAAACCATTATTTTTTTCCCTTCAATCTCAAAAATTTCTTGTCTTCCAAAAGCTGGTTTAAAGTTATCTAGATACTTTTGAATTTTCTTCTCATCTATTCCAAACAATTTTTTAACTAATAGAGCTGCAGCATTTGTATTGTAGACATTGTAGGTCCCAGGAAGTGGCGGTTTAATCTCAACAAAAGTATGCGTTTTTTCTTTCTTGAACTCGCAATTAGGACAAATAAAGTCACCCAAATGAGAATACGCAATCTTTTTAAAATTTAATTTATTTTGACAACTTGGACAATAAACAGAATCAACGTCATGAGGTAGATCTCTTTTAATCATTTTACTCTCATCTAATCCAAAGAAATATGATTTCAGTTTTGATTCTTTTGCAATATGAGTCAGTTTTGGATCATCTCCATTTATAAATAATATGCTCTTTGTAAGTTTGCTGATTGCATTGCTCCATTTATTTGCAATTGTATTTACTTCTCCATATCTATCCAGTTGATCTCTAAAAAGATTCAATATAACCAGTCCTTGAGGCTCTGTCTCATTTAGCATTAAAGGTAAAATATTTTCATCAACCTCAAATAGGGCAACGTCATAGTTTAAAGATCCGTTTAGGGTAGAGTGCTTTATGATGCTTGATGCAATTCCATTCAAAAGATTTGCTCCAGACTCATTGTAAAACACTTTAATTTTTTCTTGTTCAAGCAGATGTTTAATAAGTTTTGATGTTGTTGTTTTGCCGTTTGTCCCAACGGTTAGAATTACTTTTAAATCAGGATTTCTGTTTATTGTTTGTCTAATAAATTTTGGATTTAAGTTTAGAGCAATATGTCCAGGCCAGGTAGAGCCGGACCCCAAGTTAAGGATTGAACTTATTTTGGATATTATTCTGCCTATCAATATTAAGAAGCTATTTATCATGTCAAAATTTAAATCAAACTAATTAATTTCAAATGTCAAAATCCAAATGACAAATCAAGTTCAAGGCTGAAATGATAAAATATTTGGGTTTAGGAATTTAGATATGATTTGATATTTGTCATTCATTTGAGCTTTGGATTTTTTAAATTCATCAAAAATTGTTTCTCGAGTTTATTTTATCAGAAAGTGGCTAGAATCAGTAATTTTACATTGACTTGAGAATACGGACTCTTTCCTCGATAGACGGGTGACTATTAAACAAATTATTTACAAATCCCTTTTTTTTGCCGCAAATATTTATAATACAAGCGTGTGCAATTGCGTTGTTAAGAGAGGAATGGCTGTCTTTTTCAATTTTTTCAAGTGCGCTTATCAACCCTTCTGGATAACGGGTCAGCAAAACCGCATCAGCATCAGCTAAAAGCTCTCTCTTGTTTGAAAGAAATAAGTTTTGTATTGAGGCAAACAAGGGAACAAACATAACTGAAATCAGTCCGAAAAAAATAAACAACAAATTGTTACCTTTTTCTGTTTGCTTGGCCCCGCCAATATCGCTCAACTTACTTATAAAATAGTTTGTCAAAAAAAACGGAACTCCAATCAATACAGTAAGAAGGTCAGTCAGTTTTGTATCTGAGTTTTTCAGGTGAGTAAGCTCATGGGCAATCACGCTTTCAATCTCAATCTTGTTCAAGCTTTTAACCAATCCATCAGTCAAGATTATTGCGCCCTGTTTTGGTCCCCGGCCTGTTGCTAGAGAATTTAAGGAAGAACTGCCTGCAATGTACAGCTTGGGAGCAGTTATTGAAAGTTTGCTGGAAAATTCGTTTATCACTTTATATATATTTCCATATTCTTCTTGGCTTGTTTTTTTTGCCTTGGTAATAAATAGTACAAGTTTGCTTGAGAAAAAGTAAGAATAAAATATAATAAACAACGTAAAGATTGTAGTAATCTCTAAAAACAATATTTCTCTATTAAAAATTTTTCCTGTTAAATAGGCAAGTGTGGGTATTGAAATGACAAAAACAAAGATTAATAAATATACCTTTCTTTGATTGTATGATTTATTATTGTTTTTCATAAATTGAGATTTAATCAGGACTTAAGCCATTGCATGAATTTGTTGTAGGGTAAGGTATTTAGAATATTTTCTTTTGTGCACCATCCTCGTCTTGCAACAGCCACACCATAGAGCATTAATTCCATTTGGGAAGCCGTATGGCTGTCAGTGTCTATCACAATCTTTACACCTGCATTTATTGCCGTTTTTACCAAAGAGTCAGGAAGATCAAGTCTGTTTGGCCAAGCATTGATCTCAAGAGCCTTATTGTGTTTTATAACACAGTCAAAAATTTTTTCCCAATCAAGATCATAGCCCTGTCTTTCATTTATTAATCTTCCTGTTGGATGCGCAAATATTTTAACTTTTGGATTAGATAATCCAGACATTACTCTTTCTGTCATTTTTTTCCGGTCCATAGATAGTGAGCTATGAATTCCTGCAATAACACCGTCAAGAAGGTCAATAGCTTTATTATCTATCGCAAGACTACCATCAGATAAAATGTCAACTTCAAGCAAACTAATTGCTCGAACATATTTATTACTCGAATTAATTTGATCAATAATATCTTTTCGGTGTTTTAATATGGAATAAACCTGTGCATTAGTGTGCTTGCTTACGCTTGGATTATGCTCTGAAAAACCTAAATATTCATATTCCAGTGATCTTGCCTTCAATAACATATCTTCCATTGTGTTTGCGCCTAAATCATGGCTTGGTTCTATTGGAAAACTAGAATGCGTATGTAGATCTCCTTTTATATCTTTAAGCTCAACAAGTCTTGGCAAATTTTTCTTTGTTGCAAGTTCTATCTCTCCATTATTTTCTCTTATTTCAGGG
>QZIP01000048.1 GCA_003599595.1 Candidatus Parcubacteria bacterium | reverse complement strand
TTTCGTATAAAAGAAGTTGTTGAAATATTATATTAATTTAAAATTAAAAATTTCAAATTTATTTTCCCATATATTTAAGTGCGAGTTTTATTTTTTCTTCAACCGTGATGTCTTTTTCTTTAATGTTTTTCACTGCTTTTTGTATTTCAGCTATAGAGAAACCAATGCTTTTCAATGCTGATACCAACTCCTCATTTACATTTGAATCTAGGCTGTTAATGTCAATTTCCCTGCTTTCACCGATTTTGTTTTTAAGTTCAATGATGATTTTTTGGGCATTTTTTTTTCCAAGTTTTGGCACAGCCGTAAAAAAATCTACATTGCCGGCAATTATTGCTTGCGTAATTTGATCTCCATCTCCGGATGAAAATATATTTATAGCGGTTTTGGGTCCTATGCCTGACACACTTATTAATTTTTCAAAAAGCTTTAGGTCTTCAAAACGCAAAAACCCAAACAACTCCATAGCGTCTTCACGGATGTGGGTGTATGTATATATTGTTAAGACTTCATTTAAAGGTTTTGCCAGCACTTCACTCACTACCTGGACCTTATATCCAACACCTTGAACGTCTACATAGATGTACTGTCCGTCTTTTAAGGCAATTTTTCCTTTTAAAAAACCAACCATAATTACAATTTGAAATTTTTAATTTTAAATTAATATAATATTTCAACAACTTCTTTTATACGAAAATGCGTGAGTCATTGCTATTGCTAAGGCATCTGCTGTGTCATCTGGTTTTGGAATTTCACTCAATTTTAGTATTGTTTTGACCATTTGTCCAATTTGATTCTTCTCTGCTCTTCCGTATCCTGTTAAAGCCATTTTTACTTGCAGCGGCGTGTAGACAGCGACTGGGATATTGACCTCAGATGCAGCAAGAAGTATCACTCCCCTTGCCTGTCCAACAATTAAGGCTGTTTTTGCATTTGTATTGAAAAAGAGTTCCTCTATGGCTAACACATCAGGCTTGTGGGTTTTTATTGTTTTTAATACTGACTTATAAATTTCTTTTAGTCTTTCCTGCACCACTGTTCCGGCTTCAGTTTCCACACAACCGTAATTTTTAGCTTTTAAATTTGAACCTTGAACTTCTATAACACCCCAGCCTGTTCTTGCTATTCCCGGATCAACACCAAAAACCTTCATTTTCTTACTTATGATTATATCACCAATACCATAACATGTGAACCTAAAGAGACATCTTCTTATAAAGAAGACCATGCCCTTTGAATAAATTACTATAATATACTCATTGCATTGTAAAAATTTTTAAATATTATTGTGGACAATCAGCTTTTGTTTGACCTAAATATGGCGAAAAGTGTATATGTTTGAAGTTTGGCCTTTTTTGACGATTGGGCTGGAGAGGAGTGCTCTCCAGCCCCTGTCTGCTATCTTTGTGTACTTTTCTCTTCTTCTGCGAGTTCCCACACAATACTAAGTTCTTCGGGCGGCGCCTTAGGAGATTGATTGGGAGATACATATACCGTTCTTCCGACATCTTCTGGATCTGGAGTATGTCCCCAACTCCAAAAATTGTCGCTGGAAATGGTCACTATTTCTCCGTTCTTTCTCTGGAGGGCAATACCCATCAGATATGGGTAGGCTACCCTCCATGCAGATGAAGAACTCGCTGGAAGAAGTCCATACTTCTGATGCACCTGGACGATCTTGAGCTCTTCTATTCTGCCCCAGGGCGTTATTGAGGAGGTGTTGGTGATCATTCCTCTGTCCGGCCTTCCTGGGAGGATTTCTTGAGGAATTGGCACGGCCTCTACTTTTCTCACAGTCAAACCTGTTATGTAGACTGCGAGCAGATCCTCATCCTCTATGGCGGGTATGAACCACCACGTGAGAAATGAAGATGTGGCAGGATCGAAATATCCCGAAGACTTTTCATACCTGCCCATCCTTGCCCAGTTCTTTTTGTCTGACTCGGACAGGGTCTCCGGCAACTTCTCCACGTTGTAGGTTTGGGATACAAATCCCGGAACGTGAAACCGAGACTCTCCTCCTCCGTATGACACCATCTGATTAACGACCATACTCTGACCGTTCCAGACTATTCCCATCGGATAGATAGACGTGTTCTTCTGTGCTCGAATCTTGAATCGTGGGAAAGATTGTATTCCTCTTTCACCACATCCTAGGAACCCGAACGGCTCTCTGGCCATTTGAACAGTATGGGCCGTGGTCTTGAATGCTACATCTCCCTGAAGAAGTATAGGCTTGGTTTCGTCTTCCCGTCTTGTCGGACACACCTCCAAGATCTCACTTATTGATCTCTGAGTAATCTCTGGGATAGTTACCACCTGGGGCCAATTAGAAGGGATCAGGATGCTGTGCCCAGCCTGTAGAGATGAGACGTCGGGATTGATCGCCCGAAGCTCACCGACACCTGTTGATAATTGGCCGTATCTTTGAGAAATTTCCCAAAGACTATCACCTTCCCGTACTGTATATTCCCTACCCCCGCCTGCATATGCTGCAGTTGGTAGAGAAAAGAGGAAAGCAGCCAGAAGCACTAGGAAGACAACCTTGTTTTTCACTGGAGTTTCCTTTCTGCCCGCTAGAATATTTGCCTCTTGTTAGATATCAGGAGGCAACAGGCTAGCTGTACTTGAGATTTCAAGTACAATTAACCGGTTGCCTCGAAATTTATTAACAAGTAAAAATTGTTATACAAAGATAGCAGGGAATAAAACTGAGTAAGAAAATCTTGATCAAAGAAAGTAAGCAAAGTACTAATCTTTTCTAATTTTTTTACCCAGAAAGTTCCCTGCTATAAATATGTTAAAGAGCAACAATTGAGTATGCTCACATTATAGGATAGTAATCTTACCATTTTCTATCTTTTATGTCAATTTTGTCTCACATATTTTTAATTTCACCGTGTCTATAAATACTGTTTCTACATCTACCCTAATTTTGCTGCGGTGATATTATTGGAAGACAAAATCACTTCACGGTTGATTTAGCTAATTTTAAGATCTATAATCCAGACAATGAGTATTAGAGAAATACAAGCAGGTGGGGAAAGGAGCAGGCTTTTAACGCCTGGTTCTTTAGTTATTTTGAAATATGAAGGAGGAAGAGATAGAAGACCACAGATTTGGTTTACTATTAATGGGAGAGGAGATGAAGTTACGCTTTTTGAACGGGATAAAAGTGCAAAACCTGGAGAAACTGGAATTAGTGAGACTGTTATTAAAGAAGATGCCATTAATGATTTGGGTCTTGCAAGACCGGCTATGGGCAAGAGGCCAGGCATGACATATAAATGGGAGCCAACAGATGAGTCAGTACAAGATTTAAGACCTCTTGGGCCAGACGGAAAACCTTTAACAACAAAACAATTAATAAGAATGGAAGAAGATGAATTAAGAGTAATTTATGAGCATTGCCTTGCAAAACTGGGATATGTTCCAAATATCCATATTGCAGGGCTTAGAAGAGAATTTGATGAAGACGAGGTAGGTAGTGATGAAGATATCCTTGAGGAGCTTAGATGTTTGAACGCGCTATACAAATTTCATCTTAATACTGTACGGCAGATGAATAGTCAAACCGGTGATGAAGAACCAGAACCAGGAGATAACATATTGGGATTTCCCACTGGCAGATAATTTTTGACAAATATACCCCTTGGAGCATACTATGAAGTTTCTTCTTCATCAACTAAATATTGAAGTTCTGTCACCGGATTTTCTCCAACTTTCCAATAAATCTCTGTTAGCGGCCACTTGGTTTTTATTCCTCTTGTCTTTGCTTGATTTTCCATACAATTTAATGCTTCTCCTATTAGGTCATAGCTTCCTGTTAAAGTTGTACTGATCACTTTTGCTCCTGGTAGTTCTTGACATCTAAACTCATCTTTTGTCTCTACCTCGCTATTGACAGAAATAGGCACACATGCATCCCACTCTACATTTTCCACTCCAACTTCATCACGGCGTGTGTGAAAGGTTGCGAAAGTGGGTCCAACTGAGACTATTCCCTTTTTTTCTAACCAAGAATAAATCTTGGCCATCTCTTTTCCCAGTTGTGGTCTTGGATCTCCTTTGCCTGAAAGACTAACCACTTTTATTGGCGGCCTGATTTTCTGCTCTACCTCAGTAACAAGCGGTATTCTTTCTGATTTACTCTGTTCTAAGTCCATTGGTTGTATTTTACTATAGTGGTTTGATTAATTCTATTTTTGATATCTTTTTTGAACAATAAATCCATTTGGCAGAGTTTTTGTATCAATGATTTCCCCTGTTTTTACTACTGTTTCAAGCCATCCTTTATAACTCCAGGGTTGTGAAGCATCTTTTTCAATAAGCAAATAAAAGATTCCTTTTTTTTCTTTGTGGGGCAGATATCCGTAATTTTTATTTCCATACCACCATATGATGTAATCATAGGCGTCTGTATTAACAGGCGGGGTAAAAACCAGTAAGCCAAATTTTTTACCCTTGGAATCATTGTAAACATAGTCTATTGCCTCCTTTTTCCCTTTTATTTTTGCGGTACCGCCTTGGTCCGGGGGATGAAAGTATAGCAAATCTATCCTGTTGTAAACGTGTATAGCAAAATAGAAAAACAGTAAGATGAGCACTATTTTCCCAAATCTATATCCCCACAATCTACCAAACAATACCCCTAATATTAATATATATAGCGTTTGAAATCCTGTTAAAAACCAGTATCTTATTGGAAAGGGATAAAAAGCTGTTAGCAAAAATACAATCAAAACAATGGATGCTAATATTTTTATAAATTTATACTCCTTGACATTGATAAAGCGGGCTTTCTGACCAAAGAGAAAAGAAAATAAGATAAAGACAAAAGCAAAAATTGGAAGATTGCTTAAAATACCTGTTCTTACAAAAGAAGAATTGTAATTATTTACAAATTCATGAAAATGATTATTTAAAAGATCTAAATAGCTCCTGCTTTCCCCTTTTACAATCAAGCCCTGATCTTTTCCTGATAGAATCTCCATAACAGACCGTGACATCAGAAAATCGTGTCTTAATTCAAATATAATTTGGGGAAGAAAAGTAAATATTAAAATAACTAAGCCATAAATAAAATATCTATTTTTAATCTTATCTTTTGCAAATATTAAAAAGAAAGAAATTGTGGACAATAAAATAAAAAACCCTAAAGCCATTTCAAAATGAAACATAAGACCGATTGAGGGCCAAAGTAGGAAATGAAACTTTTGTTTGCCTGAAACAGTTTCAAAAAGAGAAAATGAATAAACAACTAGCATAAGCCACATTGGATGCGGATTCCAGGTATATGTTGCGGCTGATATTGCTTCAGGAGAAACAGCAAAAAGAAGAAAGGTTAGGATAGCTGTTTTAAAACCAAATAATTTATTCATCCAAAAATAAACAAGCAGGGCTGCAGACAAACTTATTAAAAGCATTAATATTAGTGGACCAATTGGGTCGCCGCCTGTTAAAAGAGTAGGAATGGATAACAAATAGTAATAAATAGGGCCTTGAAAAACACCTCCCAGACTGGTGTATGGACCAATAAGAGTTATGTGATGATCAAAAATTATCTTTTTTACATCCATCATGTCTCTGCCCTGGTCTATTAAAAATAGATAATTGTTTGTAAACACCTCTTGACCTCTTAAAACAATGGCCAAAAATAAAATGAATACAAATAGGAAAAGGTGGATTTTATTGATTCTTGATATAGATGAGGCTATAAAAGACAACATAAGTGAATTATATCATCTTAAAGAAAATTTATTTATTTTTTATGGGTATCATTTTCAAAAACAAAGAGCGGCCTTTCCTGTTGCGGTGTTTCCAAATCCATAAGATGTATTCTACTATAATAAGTGTTTTTGAGTCTATTAGGGATATATAAAAATGTAGGCTAAAAAACGCGAGTACCGCCGATTAGGTCACATTAGAAACTGCCTCATGATATAATTATCCTAACAATAAATTTATATGCCTGATTTTATTCCTGGATTACAATTAAGTGAAATATTTTATTACGAAGCTGTAAAACCAATCTTAGATAGTAATTTTCCAAATCTTATTTATTCAGCTGCCTTAATTGGAACAGGCTCTGAAGTCTTGGAATTTGATACCCCTCAATCAATGGATCACCATTGGGGTCTTAAATTAAATCTTTTTGTATCTCAAGCAGATATTAAAAAAGCAGAAAAAATAAAAGAAGTATTAAGTAAGAATTTACCTTATGAAGTTAGAGGGATTTCTACAAATTTTGGAAAGCCTGACAAGATTGGAGTACAGCTTCTTGAAAAAATTGACAGTGGTCCAGTTAATCACCTCGTTACTGTTGATACAATAAACTCTTATTTTGAGAAATACTTAGGCTACACACCTAATACTATTCAAATATTAAATTGGCTTACAATCCCAGAACAAAAACTACTAGAAGTAACATCTGGGAAAGTATTCTATGATGGCTTAAATGAATTAAATTCAGTTAGAGAAAAATTAGCATATTATCCGCAAGATATATGGTTGTATTTATATGCTTCTCAATGGGTTAGAATAGCTCAAGAGGAAGCCTTTGTTGGAAGAGCTGGAGATGTAGGTGACGAATTAGGTTCTCAGGTAATTGCAGCAAGATTAGTCAGAGAAATTATGAAACTCAGTTTTTTAATAGAAAAGAAATATGCTCCTTATTTAAAATGGTTTGGGACAGCATTTTCAAAACTTGCCATAGCTCAAGATTTATCTCCAATTTTGAAAGTTGTTCTTTTCTCAAAAGATTGGAAAGAAAGAGAAAATAATTTAAGTAAAGCTTATAAAATTATTGCTAATGGACACAATAAACTAGCAATTACTGATGAGATGAACACTGAAGTATCAAGCTATCACAAACGACCATATCTTACGATTCATGGTCATGATTTTGCAGATGCAATAAAACAAAAAATTACTAATGAAGAGATTAAAAATATGAAATATGCAATAGGAAATGTAAGTCAATTTATAGACAGTACGGATATTTTATCAAGACCTACACTAACTAAGAAACTTTTAGTATTATTTTAATAACCTCAGTTAATTAAGAGGGTTCTAACGTCTACTAGGGGTATTGTAAAAGTCGAGGCTGAAAAATGGTAAGTACCGTCAACTAGATCATATTAGAAATTACTTAATAAGAAGCACCAATTATTAAATAGATTATATAATAATTTTGTTTATTTCTGTGCTTCAGCAAAAATTTGTTTTCGTCCTTTCCATCGAGATAAATTTTTTGAATCTTTTTCAACAACAATATTTCTAAATCCTGTTTGGTATAGTAACTGTTCTAAATATTGTAAATCTACCCCAACTTCAGCAAAAAAAACTGGATACTTTCCGATATATGGTTGTGCTATTTTAAGTAATTCTGATTCTTTTCCTTTAATAATTTTACCGTTAATGTTGAGAAGTGACTCACATTCTTCCGTAACAACGAATAATCTTCCATTATCTTTTAATAGTCTATGAACATTTTCTAAAACTTCTATTCTCTCTCCTGTATGTCCTAATTGAAGCATATGGGACACGCAACCTGCGTCGAAAGATTCTAGTTTATATGGTGGAGAAAAAATATCGCCCTGAATACGTCTTCTTAAAAAACCATTTTCAGGAACATTTACTCCAATAACTTCCTGTAATTTTAACATTGAAGATGAAAATTCCAGTGGAAAAGCTTTTCTTCCTGACTTTTCAATTATTATAGATTCTATTCCTGCACCAGCACCAACATCTAAAACTTTTGCGCCAGGTTGTAGCTTATGAAGAAGACCTGAAAGTCTTCTTTGAAGACCACTATCAAAGGTTGTTGCTTGCCTTAGCATCTTTTCTGAAAGTACATCATATGAGCCAGGTTTAAAATCATAACTTCTTTCTGCCATTCATAAATTGTATCAAAAAATACAAATAATTACAAACTATAGGTTTGTTAGTTGGTCATAAAGAATTTCCTTCATTCGCAGTTGAAGTATACCACTTGATGTAATTGTATTATACCTTACTTGATATCGAAGAAGGAATTTTTCTCTTTCCTCAAGCGTTAAATGATGATAGGTTCGCATCTTTTCGTACACCTCCCTCCTAGACAGATATTATACCTGAGTGGTGCACTTCGTTTACGAACCTAGGTTCAACAAACTCAGTACAAACTATTTCTTTATGGATTCAAAATATTCCTTAAGCATGGTTTTTAATGTAGTTTTACCTCTGTAAACAAAATTCTTTGGAGGAGTCATTTAATATAATTGTTTAGAAAAAGAGCTTGAACGCTTGTTGAGATATATTAAGAATAGGGTCTATTTAGCTTTTGTATTCCTGCTACCCTTAATCATTAGAAGTGTATTCTTTAGAAAATTTTTAAGCTGATCTCTTCCATATCCACTTTTAAGGAATTCTTCCCTTGCTTTTGCATCTTTTTTATTAATGAAATATTCATAGTGGATTAATTTGAATGGAATTCTATCTTTTGTTGAGAATACTTTTCCGCTGGCATGATCTATTAAGCGATCTTTCAAGTTTGTGGAAAATCCAATGTAGAAACCCTTATCACTATAAAAGTATAAAATATATACGTAATATCTCGCTGAAAGCGAGGAAACGTCAAACGTTTCCATAAAAATATATTTCGTTAGTCGTCGCGTCACACGCGACACGCTAAACCACGTTTGACGTGGTTTCAAACTTGGCTTCTTGGGCGAAGCCGCGTTTGACGCGGTACCGCGTAGGGGATTCGAACCCCTGATTTACTGGCTGAAAACCAGTCGTCCTGGGCCTCTAGACGAACGCGGCTCTATTTACTATTTTTTCAATTGCAACCTTACTTTTTAATGATTTTAAATAATACTCTCTCTTTTTTGCTTCAGCTAAAGTATTATAATCTTCTTTATAAATTAATTTATAAGGACCCTTCCCTTTAGTGTATTTTGAGTATCCTTTATTGTGTCTTATTATTCTTTCAGAAATATTACCTGTACTACCAATATAAAATCTACCATCTTTCTCACTTTTTAGTATATATGTCGTAAACATTTTAGTCCTGGGCCACTAGCCCCGATGATCGTTGTCATCGGGATCCCGTATGAAAACTACCATCGGGAACGAACGCGGCTCACAGACTAGAGCTAAATCTCTATCTAATTCTATTTTACCAAAGCTGAAGCCATTTATGCAAGAATATGAATTTGTATTGTTAAGATCTGAAATTATTAACCTAGGAGTTAGGAGCTGCTTAGGATTAATAGCCTCTTGTTTTATTGATTAAATTGGGCATTGGGTTGTCTTTTGCGTAAGCTTTTAAATTCTCTGAGAATATTTCAATTACCCTATCAAGATAATAGGGGGTCCAGCCTGCATAGTGAGGGGTGATAATGACGTTTTCAAGATCCCACAAGGGGCTGTCTTTTGGTAAAGGCTCTTCTTCAAAAACATCCAAACCCGCTCCTGAAATTATATTTTTCTTTAATGCTTTAATAAGATCTTTTTCATTCACGGTTTTGCCGCGGCCGATGTTGATAAAATAGGCCGTGGGCTTCATTTTGGAAAATTTTTTCAAATCAAAAAAGTGATTGCTCTCTTTTGTTCCGGGCAGACAGCCAATCACAAAATCTGAGGCTTTTAATAACTTATCTACGTCTTTGTCTGTATATTGTTTATCAACATTATCTTCTTTTTTATGCTTGGTCCTGGTTAATGCGACCACCTGCATATCAAACCCTTTGGCAACTTTTGCAATTCTTTTGCCAATTCTTCCCAGCCCGACAATTCCAATAGTTTTTCCATAAACTTCTGTTGTTGGGAGAAAGTCTGATGTCCTGAGCCAAGTTTTTTTCTCAACTTGCTGTCTGTATGACTTGTGAAGTTGCCTTGCAAACATAAGCATAAAGGTAAATACATGCTCTGCAATAGGTATAGGATGTACTCCGGACGAGTTGGTGACAATGATGGATGAGCGCAGGATTTCATCCGGAAGCTTGTCAACTCCTGCAGATGTAATGTGCAGCCATTTGAGAGATGTCGTCTTTTTAAAATTTACGGTATTAAGAAGTGAGGTGGGAAGAATCATAACGTCTGCTTGTTTAAGAAACTGCTGTGAAGATTCTGATGAAATGTTGTCAATGGTGTCAATTTTTGCTTCTGGATAGGCCTTTTTGA
Organism: Candidatus Parcubacteria bacterium; assembly: GCA_003599595.1. Classification (GTDB taxonomy): domain Bacteria; phylum Patescibacteriota; class Microgenomatia; order Levybacterales; family GWA1-39-11; genus SURF-62. The sequence goes on along the minus strand of QZIP01000048.1, from coordinate 28,117 downwards.
TTAATTTTGCGTGATCTGAGTTGAATGATGTGATTGGAAAATGATTTTTGTCTTTTACCACTAATATATTCATAATCTAAGATATAATTTTTATTACAATAGCCATTATATCATTAATATTTTTTGTTGGAAAGGACTACAAACTTAGAAGTTTACAAGATTGAGGAGTTTACTTATACCCTTGCAATTTTCACCTTTGAGGTGTATTGGTGGCTGCACCTGCGGAATTATCAAGACCTAACAGAATTCCCCTCTGTCTAGGACACTCCTTGATAACCTGACAAAAATAACAACTCAATCTATAAAACTTTAAATCTACCTTCGTCAAGTCTTAAAAACTTACTAACTAGACCCCGAAAATTCTCTCCACTCTTTAACAGCTCACGGCGGCGGCCGTCAATTGTTAAAGAATTCTTTCTGTTGGCAATCTGTCTTGGTAACCTAGAGAAATTTGATAAATCGGCATAGAGCCTTGGCTATCTTGATAATACTTCTTAGTTTTGAAATACTCTTATTGAGGTGGATAGCTTAAATAGTCCTAAGTTAGAAAATCAATCAATTAACAGCAATCAGCTTACAGTGGAAAGCCCTGGCAATATAAAAAATCAGTCATCTAAAACTAAATTGTATCTTATATTGGGGATTGTATTTGTAGCTATTTTGGGTTTTATTGAATTAACAAGTCCGGTTCTAAAATCATTAAAAAATTGTTTAGATAATATTAACTTAGAACAAAGAACAGTGATGATTAAAATACAGAATAACCAATTGACAAAAAATGAAATTAAAGAATATGATGATAAGTTTCAAAGAGATATAAAAAATTGCCCTATTAATACAAGTAAAAAAACAGGAAGACCTCTATTTCTTGCCGAATTAATATATGATATTGGTTTAAACCGCTAACTCTTCTACAGAGAAAATATTCTGCTAATATAGGTTTAAATAGTGTTTTTAAATTAATAGTAGACGTAAATTTAAAGTTGACCTGCTAATTCTTCAGGAAAATCATCTTTCTCTTCTTTCATCCAATCCAAGATATCGTTAACAATAGCTGAGTTTCTATGTTCTGTAAAAGCAACCGCTTCAAATGCAAGTACAAAAGTTCTTTTAATCTCTTTTTGTTTTATTTCATCATCTTTACTAAACAATTTTCCTAAATATAATCCATATCCTTCTATTATCATTCCCCACACAGGAGTTCCTTTACTATTGTATTGATGATTTGCCCATTCTGGGAAAGTTTCTCTTGCTTCTTGAAGTACAGATTTTGCTGTTTCATCACATTCATTTACTATGCTTCCCAGTGTTGACAATGGAAACCCAACAAGCTCTCTAAGTTTTCCCACGTCTCTATACGGTCCTTCAAAAGAAGGAATGGTATTAAGTCTTCCAATAACATCTACAAATATTCTTTCTCTCTCCAATTGTTCTTTTTTATTTGCGGCTAACCATTGGGCAGATCCAATAATATGTTCACAATCTAACAAGGGTCTTATTTCACATAAAATCCTCTGTCCCGCCCGGCGTTCAAGATCTTTTGACATAGAGGAATATTATAAAAAATTATGAAGACATTGTCAAACTATGAGATGTAGGCTATAATGAATAAATTGATAATGTGTTCGCCCCGGAAGTGAAACGAGATTTAGCATTCTCGAATTTATTAGCTGAGTTTGGCAACCTGAGTTTGGTAACCTGGGAGGTTGTCTAGGTAAGCAACCTAGGGATTTTAGTTTTGGTCAACTATTATATTAACCAACCATTAGTACAAGAATTATATTTGTAGTGCTTGCACTGAGCTTGCTAACAAGGGGCGAGATTTAGCATTTCAAATTTACTAGTTGAGTATGCGCAAATATCTGCAAGGGTGTTTCTAACTACATATATTCGATGAGACTTCATTAAACTTATATAATGAAATGTGATGAAAATATTACTATTTGTTCTTTAAGTAAGAATCTTGAATCTTTTTTATTAAATTATCAGAAAAGATTTTGATGAGTTTGTGACCGATTTCAGCACTAACAACCCATCCAGGATGAGGATCAACTACACCATCCGGAAATACCTGAATCAGAGGCTTCTTCCAATCATATGTAATGTATTGCTTGGGAGAATTATTGTCTGGTATTCCTGTACATTCAGGCTTAATAAACTGCATTAAAGATATTTCTGTATTGCCAGCGTGATCATCTGGTGGCCCGCCCAGAATCGATTCAACTAGTTCATCAGTTTTCTCGTCACCAAAAGTAATATGGACTAGGTGGATCGAAGAATATTCAGGTTGTGTTTCTTGAATAAAAGTATCAATTATAGGTTTGTTACCTCCATGCCAAGAAACAAAAAATATTAAATTAGCATAATCCCTAATGGAGTTAACAATATCTCTTAAAATACTATAAACCGTGTCGGATGCTAAAGTTATACTACCTGGGAATCCTAATTGAAGAGTGGAATCAGAAATAGGAATTGTAGGCAAAAAGATAACTTCAGGGATATGTGATTCTACTTCTTTAAGTAAAGCATTTTGAATATAGGTATCAGTACCGAGTGGTGCATAAGGACCATGTTGTTCAAGCGATCCCAATGAGACAAGAAAGGTGTATTTTTTACCACTTTTTAGATCTGATGATCTTAATTCTGATATCAACATGTAATTATTATACTCTATTTATAAAAAAGTAAAGAGTAAAAGTAGATAACTAAGTTGATGAATATATTTCTTTCTATCTAGGAGGAGATTCTGGTAGCATTTTAGAAAATCTAAGTTGGGTAATGTCATCTCCTCTCCCGTCTTTGCCATGGTATGCATCTGCGCTTACTGCAAAGTATCTTACTATTTCAGAGCGTGAAATTCCTGCCTCTTCCGGGTTATATGCTCCTGTTCCTATTCCGATTGCGACACGTAGGAATTGTATTTCAGGATCACCAAGCATAGAACGTTGCATAAGTTCTTCTACTACTTTTTCTACTTGTACACCGTATGCAGATCGGGGATCTTCTACCACTCTTCCTAAATCAGGGTCCATTTTTTTTCTTTCTTCTAATTCAGCAGTAAGCTCATCCACTGTCCATGGATTCCTATTTATAACTCTTGCACGGGCATCCTCAAGTGCCCTTTGATATGATCTATCATTTTCCATAGACAGGTCTATAATATCATACACAATTTAATTAGTCAATCTTATAGTAGGTATACTGACTTGTGGGGTAAAAGATGGCCTTGTTTTAGATATAAAAAAGTTGTACGACATATACTAAGAAAGGAGTCGTACCACTTTATGGATAATAATATCATATCTTGATTTCAACCTGATTTCAACCTGGGAGGTTGTCTAGGTAGGCAACCTAGGGAATTTAGATTTATTTACACTAAGCTTTAATACATTCAGCGCAAACTTGACGAAACGTGAGCCCAATGATACTCTTCATAGACTGCGTGAATTCATTCAATTATTCTTGTCCGAAGACCTAAGCTTCGAATTTGCCTATTTATTTGGCCTAAAAGATGCATAATAAAGTACAATAAATACTCTTAACTCTGATTAAGAAAATCATAAATATCCTCAAAACAAACTGTAAGACAAACCAAACTTTGGTCAATAATAGTTTGATTGCGATTCCATTTATAAACCTTATTATTTGCTAGGGTTTCCAATATAAAAAATTGCAAAAATATTCCATTTGGCAGTAGTTTCTTTTCATACAGATCCGTTATTGTATATTCTTTAAAATTACTTTTCTTTTGAAGTCCTAATAAGTCGATAGTGTTTTGTAGAACAAGTGAAAAAGCAAGATCACTGAATTTATCGTATCTGTTTTTTGCTGCATATTCCGTAAACAACCTACCTACCTTTTTAAGAGATTGATATTCAACGTCTGAAATACAATCTTTTCTTGTTACCTTTTTAAAGCTTTTAAATACCTCAATCACTTGTTCTGAGCCTAACTGTAACTCTCGTTTAAATTTAGATTTCAAGCCTATTTTAGCAAAAATTGATTCTATGGATTGACGATGTTTTAGTTCATTTTTTGAAGTTATAAACAAATTATAGGCACTATCCAATTCTTTAACCTTTTTATTCATTATCTATTTTTCTTTTAAAATATAGTAAGTTGCTTTGCCTTTACCTTTCCTACTAATTAAACCTAAGTCCATTAATTTTTTAAAATCTAATGCTCTGGTTGCTTTTGCCCGGTTAACCAATTTTATATAATCACGATCAGCGATAAATCCTTTTTCTTTTATAAATTCAAGAATTTTTAAGTGATAAGGTTGTAAGTGAGTCTCCGGATTTATTCCAGCTTCCGGGAGAAGTTTTTGAACTCTTAAGAGTTCATCAATAATTCCTTCGGTGAAATATTCAAGCCAGGCAGTAAAATCAATTTTGTCTATTATCTCATAATAATTACCAAACTCTCCGACAGTCTGAAAATATTTGGTAACGTTTTTATTATAATAATTTTCAAAACTAAACAAGTTAAATGTATTAAGTCCCATTTCAGTAAGCAACACTTTTGTGGCAAGACGTGTTGTTCTTCCGTTTCCATCCATAAAAGGATGGATAATTACCATTTCTTTATGAAAAATGCCAGCTAAAATAAGCGGATCGATTTCATTTCGCGCACTATTTATAAATGCAACAAGATCTGTAATGAGAATCTTTGCATCTTTTGCATCAGGTGGTAAATAAATAACTTTTTTGGTTTGTGGATCGTTTACGACAACTGGTTTCTCTCTTAATCTTCCTGACTCACATTTAGGTAGTAATCCTCCGGTAATTTGTTTTTGAATTTTTAAAATAAGATCAGACGATAATTTGACCTTTCCTTCTTCCAACTCTTTGTTTACTTCCTGTAATGCTTTGTTGTAATTCAGCACTTCTTTTTCACTGTCTCTGATATAAGCAGGCTTTAATTTGAGAATTTTTTTAACTTCGGTTAAAGGAAGAGGATTACCTTCTATACTAGTTGAGGCATAAGTTGAAACTGCTCTTGCTGTTTTTTCTAACTCTACCAAAACAACACGGGGAAACCGCCTATTATTTAATTCATTTACCAGACTATTAATTTTCTTGATATTAGCTAAGAGATGATCTGTAATCCTATACCTTGGTTGAAACATATAGACGCATTAGTGCCCGCCAAGTTAAGCTTGGCTTCGCTGAGTAATTCTCCTTATAGTCGAATTATAGACGATTATTAGACGATCCACAATGGGTACAATGACTTTTAAACATTAACCAAGTAACAAAAATACTAGGAACTGTGCTCACGACATTAAGGAGATGAGATAAAGATGGTAAATTGAAGGCAATTCGGGTAGGTAATAAAGAAGGGATTGGCGAAAGGAGATACCGCAGAGAAGACATTATTAAGATCATAGTCAATTCTGATGGAAAATAAGAAAATTTCAGTCTGCCTCTGATGTTGAAGTTGTTTTTGGCCTATAACTATGGTAATATCCACACATGACTTTAGAAAGAGAACCTATTATTGAAGATGACATGTATAGCGACAATCTTGGAAGGCGAAAGTTGTATTGGGTGCAAAATGCAGCTTCTGAGGTAGATAGGGTTTTAGATTCAATTAGTAGAGAGTTAACTGCTTTCCCTCAAATTTCCAGAGAAACACTTCAGACAGGAGAATCAGGCAATAGTATTACCCTTTTTATGACAATACCTCAAGCTGTGCTCGCTCAATATAGAGAACAAGCAGTTAGCTTTATTGGTGAGATGCGTAGTCTCGCTCACGAAAAAGGATTCCGCTTCGAACCTGCACTCTTAACTTCAAAGGAACATAAAAATATTAGTAGTTCTGGTTATGGCGGAATATTTTGGGATACAGACCCAGATGTACCCATTCCAATTTTAAGAGACAGATTAGTCGCTGAAGGTAAACTAGATCAGGATCGATCAGAAACTTATACGCTTGAAGAAGTTGATCGCGCGCGCAGATTAGCAGGGATGACCAAGCTTGATCTTGCAACGGGACGTGTCACTGATGAAATAGATCAAAAAGCAGCTGATAATTCTTATTATTTTCTTTCACCAGAGAGACAAGTAGAAGTTGTTAGAAGAGAAGATGAAATTTTGACGGAGATTGAAAGAATAACTAAAACCGCACTCGCAGCTCACAAAACTGCTCGAGACATTTTACCCTCATTAGTTGCTTATGCAGACGGAGAAATTACCACACCAGCTTTAAAAGCACAGTATGAAATTCTTGTAGAGAGGACTACTGAAACATATGGTTTGTCTCTTACTCGTCAAATAAGAGAATTGAAACGCTTAGCTGTTGAAACTGGAAAATGGGATTATATCCTTACACCTCAAGAAATTATGCTTCGTTCTGGTGGGTCCGTTGATCCGAGATACCTGGCCCAGCCCTATACACCTTTAGCTATTCAAGATGGCACTGACGTAGAAAAAGTTACAGATTTACGTCAAGGTGAACAATCAATAACTGTTAATACAAGCCTCCTGGAATACGAAATGCCTTTTGGTTTTCGATTAGAAGAACTTGATGCACAAGGAAATACTGTTAAAAGTCCTACTTTTCTTAGTCGAGACGATGGGGAAACAGTCATTGAGGATGAACGTTTTTGTGAATATTATGGCCAACAAATTAAATTCCCATTTGCTCGTCCAACAGATTGGTTTTGCAGAGAAAATCCTGCGTCTGGTGATAAACAATAATTTCACTCTTTATAAAACATTAACTCCCGGTTAATTCTTTTCACTCCACGTCTTTAAGATTTATCTTATTAGTAGCTTTCGCTAGTTTTAAATAAGGAAGGCGGTTATGGTAAATGTTGCCTTTGGATGTAATTAGTAAATACTATCCTAATCTATCGGATGAAAATCTAAAGAAAATACAGGTGTTTGTTTACTAGTTATGTTGTGGCGTAATGCAGTATTTTTATGGGAATGGTTGGGAGAAGGATATTGTTGATACGGATATTGAGAATAAAGAAGATTGATACAACAATCTAATCATGAGTTTGAATCCCAAGAGGGTTCTTGGTTATTGAATCAATTTTATGAGGTTTTGCGAGTCCGGAATCCGAGACTTCGGAATTACTGATTAAGCCTGTCCAAAATTTCCCCCAACTTTTTTATTTCTTCTCCATACCTTCCCCAATTCCCGTCGCGTTGCGCGTTAATAGCGGCCTGATACGCTTGGGCTGCTTGCGAAAGCAGGTCGCTACTGCTTGAATCAACGGGCTTTGTAGCTTCAGGGGATGTTTCTTCAGATGGAATTGCCTGACCTTCGGCGCTGCCGAATATTTTAGCTAACCCTTTTTCCAGTGTTTCTTCCATCGCAATTTTATTTCCATATGCAACAATAACCCGTTTGAGTTCCGGAATTTTGCCTGTTGTTGCCTTTAGATAAAGCGGCCGTACGTAAACCAGAGACTCTTCTATTGGAATAACCAGAAGAGGACCTTGAATCACCTGGGAACCTGTTTGATCCCACAACGATATTTGCTGACTGATTTGCGCATCCTGGCTGATCCGGCCGATTATCTGCTTGGGACCAAACACTAATTTATCCTTAGGAATGCGGTAAACAACTAGTTTCCCATATTGCTCTTCGTCGTTTCTGGCAACCATCCAGGCAGAAAGATTGTCCTTGGCTCTTGGAGTAAATGGGAGCATTAGAATAAATTCCTCCTCCTTTTCTCCCGGAAGTTTCATGATCATGTGACGGGGATTCATCGACTGCAGCTCATCCCCCTGAGTTATGGCAGGGATTTCCCACTGATCTTCTTTGTTGTAGAAAATCTGCGGATCATCCATATGATAGGTTGTGTAGATTGCGGTTTGTAAAGTGAATATGTCTTCAGGATAACGGAGGTGTATTCTTAGGCTTTTAGGCATATCTGAAAGCTTTCGGAAAGTCTTGGGAAAAATCTTTGTATAAGTTTTGATAATCGGATCGTCCGGATCGCTCTGATAAAGCTTAATTGATCCATCGTAAGCATCCACTACTACCTTTACTGAATTTCTAATATAGTTTATTCTGCTTTCATTTATTGATAAGGGCTGGGAATAAGGATAACGGTCTGTTGATGTATAGGCGTCAAGAATCCAATGGAGCTTGCCATCGCTAATCACAAGATAAGGGTCACTATCATAGGTCAGGAATGGAGCGATTTTATTAACTCTTTCTTTTACATTTCGATTATAAATAATACGGCTTTCACCTGTAATGTCCCCTGATAAAAATAATTTTAGAGAGCCAAAACGCAAAGCATAGAAAAGCCGGCGCAAAGGTGAATTAATTTTTACTCCGCCCTTTCCTGCATATGAAGTATATACATTTTCTTCTCCTTTTGGATAGTCAAATTCTTTGGATTTGGTTTTTACCACAACGTAATCATTAAGGATTTCGCCATAGTAAACTTCCGGTCTGGTGACCTCAAGCTCTTTAACTTCGGATTTAGGAGGCAAATCCTTGACAAATAAAACCGGTAATCCCTCAGGAGTAACCTGGTTAACCGGCCCTGCAGCTACTCCATAACCATGAGTAAAAGTAAGCTTTTCGTTAATCCAATTTCTATTTGGCAAACTATCTGACGCCAATTCTCTTGATGAAAGCATAATTTGACGTATTTCGTCGTTAATTGTATAGCGGTCATTATCAACCGACGCGAATTCATAATAAGTCCTTATTTCCTGGATTTGTGAAAAAGTAGAGAGAAGAGGATCCCTGTCCCAAAGCCTGACATTTTTGATTGTCAAATTATTAGCTTCTATGTCCGAAGCTGTGATTGGTTTGTCCGCAGCTATTTCCCGTTCTTCGACCTTGTCTAATCCATATGCCGCACGGCTGGCATTAATGTTGTTTTTGATAAACGGTGCTTCTTTAACCAGTTCATTTGGGGCTACGACCAGCTTTTGGAAAACTGAGGGAACAATCGAAGATGAAAAACCGACCATTACAGTTAGTAAGATTGCGCCTAAAAGAGGTGCTATTCTTCCTGAAACTCCATGAAATAATGCTAAAACCGCGGACAGCCCGTAAGCAAAAACAGATGCACGTAAGATAGGTACTACAATGTTAGCATCTGTGAAAACAGCGCCAAACACGAGGCCGTCCTGACTAATAAGCAAATCATAAAGAGATAGCTGTGTGCCAACAGCAATTGCCGCGAGAAAAAGAAACAATAAAATTCCTATGTGCAGTCTTGCTTTTTTTCCTGCCTTCATTGAGTTTACCGAATAACCGTCGTAAGTTTTTCCCGATTTTCCAACTAACCGTAATAAATTAAATTTCCCAAAAATGTTTAAATGGTTAAAACTGCCTTTCAGAATATACGTAAGCGTGCAGCCGATAAGAGACATTAGGATAACAATTTTTACAAGACCAAGTCCCAAAGAATAAACAGGAAGGGAAAATACATAAAATGATACGTCCAAACCAAATAATGGATCCTTTTGACCAAATGGCACGCCGTAAATAAACCTAAGTATGTCATCCCAACTGCTTGCAGCAATAAGACCAATAAAAATAGAAATTACGAGATTTATGGCAATCACAATTTTTCCGTATAAACGATTATTCAAACTTATAGGCTCACTTGTCCCAACTAGAGATTCAGGAACGCTAACTATCCATGGGATTTTGGAACGCAATGCAAAAAATAGGTTTGTGAGGAGAAAAACTGCCGCAATTAATCCTGCCGAAAAACCTATAATAACTTTAGCGCTGAGGGATTTTATGAAAACTTCCGTATATTTTACTTCTGAATACCACCACCAATCGGTAATAAAAGAAACAATGTTTAACAGGAAAATGAAAATAGCAGCCGCAATTCCCAATATTGCCCATGAAAAAATCTTTTTTATACTCAACTTGCGCTTAGCATAACAGAAGTTGTAGTAGTACGTCAAGCTAAGCTTGCCGAAGTGTTGAGCAGCTTAGTATCTTAAACCCGCTTCGCCCGTGAAGCGAGGCGGGCAGACTCCGGTAATTCTACGAATTATTCCTTCAGAAAGGGTTAAATTCAGAGTTTGCTTATTTATTCGGTCTAAAAGATGTATAGCAAAGTATAGTAGCTACTTCCAGCCTTTAACAAACTTTCTTTCATTGTAATATCTTTCATAAGTGGTTAGACAGAGTCGGGCATATTCAAAATATGATTCTGGATTTTGAAATCCAGTTGGATATTCATTTGCTCTTGCTAAATGTATTCCTGCCGCCCAAGCGTTTCTTTCATGAAACAAAGAAATTGCTCTTTCAGTATGGTGACTTCTCCCTCGTAATTGAAATAAGGTTTGTCTACTAATAACAACCGGTGATTTTTGCTCTCTTAATCCATAGGGTAATGCGTGAGTAAGTTCGTTTCCATATGCGTTTGCCTGCGCTACCGGCGGTAAATCCTGTGCTCTTAAAGATATAGTCGCTCTTAATAATTGGGTGTCTGCATCCGTATGGAAAAGAGCAACATGACCCAATTCATGCCAGGTAGCAGACATTCTACTCATATTTTCTGCAAGTTCATCAACCTGAAGTCCTACAACATAAAAGGGATTTTCTCTACCGCCAATTAGGGGGTCATGCGCATAGAATCCGTTTGTAGTACCTGTAAAAAGAACTGGCTTTTTCGAAGTAGTTAGAGAAAGGTTTGATTTACGTTTTTTACCATTTTTTCCTTTATATTCTAATTCAGCTGTATACAATTGAACATGGCTTGATAAACCGAAACGTTCAGGCATATTATAAGTACCCACTTGTTTAACTGTTAAACGAGCATCTGGCCAAGCGATATCACGAAGAGGAACATGGGTTGCCTGATCCATATCAATTTCGGTAAAACTAGTCTCTACCTCACCCTCAATTCGGGCCTCAGCTGTTCGAGGCCTTTCTATATAGCCGCTAGGTCCACTTTCTATTCCCATGTACAGTATTATACTATAAGTCTACAAGAAAATAAAGGGTCTTCACTTAAATGGTGCAAGGAGGTGATTATTTAAAATGCTACCTTTAGATATAATAAGAAAATACTATCCTAACTTGTCTGATGAAGAATTAAAAGGAATACAAACCTTTGTATATCAGCTATGTTGCGGAATAATGCAATACTTTTATGGAGACAACTGGGAAGGGGATATTGATGACCCGGATTTAAAAAATGAAGAAGATTGATGTAACAATCTAATCATGAGTTCAAATCCTAACAGGGTTCTATGCTAAAGATTTTTATATTTAAGTTCGGTAAATATATCTTTAAGCTGTATTTTTAATTCTTTCCGTCCATTCCCACCTTTTAAGTATTTTTCTCTTCTTCTCGCATCCGACTCAGATTGATACTCTTCATAATAAATTAGTTTTATTGGCCTTCTATGCTTAGTTGCCTTGACGTATCCTTCAGTATGAGCTTTAAATCGTGAGCGGAGATTATCTGTAAATCCTGTATAAAGTTGTTTATCTTTATCCGAGAATAAAATATAAATGTAATACATTATGGTGATCGAGCTGAGCTCGATATTCACCAAGCTTAGCTTGGTGAGCCGACCGGGACTCGAACCCGGAACCAAAAGCTTAAAAGGCTTTTGCTCTGCCAATTGAGCTATCGGCCCTCCCGCAACGCCTCGTCAGGCTCGGCTTGCGTGGCGGGCGGGGGCCGCATTTCACAAACCAATACTACGAGACTACGGATATTATTATATTCTATTTTTCAAAAACCTTCTTCCAAAACCAGTTTTAAAGTACTGTTCCCTCTTAATCGATTTACTCTCATTCAAACAGGCTTCGTAATACATCAATTGCAAAGGTCTCCTGTCTTTTGTAGATTTTACCAATCCTTTATTGTGTTTTTGAATTCTATTCTTTAAATTATCACTATGTCCTACATATAGCTTGTCATCCCTTTTGCTCTTTAGAACATATGTGTAAAACATAATGACTAATTAGATTATACCAATGATCATACCTTCTTGACAAGATCAGCCCGCATATTGACAAAAGAGAAGAAAATAATACATACTCTAACTAGTAATGTAAATCTGAAATGAGGGGAGGTGAAAATTAAAAATGCAGACGGAAATTGGTCAAACATTAGTAAATACCTTAAATGATGCGCTTGGCTCCATTGTTTCATTTATCCCAAAACTGGTATCCGGGCTTATTGTTTTGCTTCTTGGCATAATAATTGCATCTTTTCTTAAGCAAGTAGTAATAGAGATTTTCAAATTCCTAAAAATTGATCAGCTTCTTAATAAATATGGTGTCCCCCAGGCAAAAGATGGTGTAGGCTGGGCAGATATCATTGGAGAGCTGATAAGATGGTTTGTGATTATCCTATTTTTAGTCCCGGTTGCAGAGGTCTGGGGACTTGGGAGATTTGTAGAAGTATTAAACGGGCTATTGCTTTATCTTCCTAATGTATTTGTTGCAGTCTTGCTCCTGCTGGTAGGATTTGTTATTTCTAGACTAGTCTACAATCTGATTCTTGCTTCAATCCACGGATTGTCTCATGATGTAGCAAAAACAATTGCAACAGTTGGAAGATGGTCTGTTTTGATATTTGTCTTCTTGGTGGTCCTCAACCAATTGGGGATAGCAAGTGATCTAATCAGAATCTTATTTGCAGGATTTGTTGCCATGGTTGCTCTTGCGGGAGGTCTTGCTTTTGGACTTGGGGGAAGAGATGCGGCTAAAGAGATAATAGAAAAGGTAAGGAAAAAATCGTAACCAGACATCCTGTGATTAGGTTGATTTATTTAGCGGATTAAACCGCAGGATGTTTGGTGGAAACAGAGTAACACGGTGCATATGTGCTGATATTTGGATTTCTCTGAATTAACAGAGAGGAGTGTTTTTGTTGTTTTAAAAGGCTATTTTATCCATCTTCCAAAGATGCCGGTGGAGAGAAGCCTATCTGAACCTTTTTCTTGAAGCGCCAATTCTCCTACTTCAATTTTTCCCCCAATATCTTTTGTATAGTCTTCTATAACATTTCCAAGCATTGTTGCCGATGAAGAAATTGCATAGGCGTTAACAAGTATAAAGAGTGGATTATTTGATAAAAGACTCCGGCAGTTTTTGATAAGTTTTGGGAAGTCTCTATTAAAATCCCATCTTTCACCTGCGGGGCCGTGGCCATAGATTGGCGGATCCATTATTATTGCATCGTAGCGGATATTTCTTTTAATTTCCCTTTCGGTGAACTTGAGAGCATCGTCTAGAATCCATCTGATTGGTTTATCAACAAGATTTGATGCTTTCTGATTATCCCTAGCCCACCCTATTGCCTGGCGCGACGCATCAAGATGAGTAACTTTTGCACCAACTGAAGCGGCGGCCAGTGAGGCAATTCCAGTATAGGCAAATAGATTTAAGAGGTTAACTTCCCTTCCTAAGCTTGCAATTTTACCCTTAATCCAATCCCACTGAACAGATTGTTCAGGAAATACACCAGTGTGCTTGAATGGTGTGAGCCTTATCCAGAATGACAGATCCTTATAGTGCATTTGCCATTTATCAGGCAGTTTGTTTTTAAAAACCCACTGCCCTTTATCTCCTTGATTTTTCTTAAAAACTGCGTCTGCTTTTTCCCATTCTAATTCATTTAACCTAGGTTTCCATATAGCTTGAGGATCGGGACGCACCAGCGTGTATGAGCCAAAGAGCTCAAGCCTAAGTCCGTTACCGCTATCCAATAGCTGATACTCTTGCCAACCTGGGGTTTTTAATATTAACATACAGAAAATTATACCAGAGTTTTCCAGTCTTTACCTACTATTTCGGTAATGAGCTAGAAGATTTTCTTGACATTGGTATTGGAATTTCATACGCTAAAAGTGTATTATTTTTTAAAAAGAATATTTGTGGCTAATAATAAAAAATTAATAAAAATTACATTTGGAACACCTCTTGAAAGATTTGTGGCATTTTTAATAGATACAGCAATTCTTTTCCTGTTTCTTGCTATTGTTGGGTCAACAATAAATACCATACTGTCCCAAATCCCAGCCTACAGAAATTTTGAGTACTCTACTTTCTTTCTGGGAAGCATTGTTAGCGGTTTATATTTTATGACAATGCTTCATTTCCATGAGACCACAATTGGAAAAAAAATAATGGGCCTAAAGGTAGTAAGAAGTGATCACAAAAGAATAGGACCCTCAAGGATTTTTGCAAGAGAGGGCTTGGGTAAAACAGCTTGCAATTTATCTTTAGGGTTGGGTTATCTTTGGATAATATTTGACAAAAAAGGACAAGGACTACATGACAAGATTGCAGGCACCGTTGTTGTAAAACATTCATAAAATATACTAAGAGTTTTTAGTCAAGAAGCTCAAGAGAGTGAAAACCAGCTAAATTATATCCTTTTGACATCTGCTTAATCTTTTTCTGATTTTTAGATGAAAGGATGAAATTACTTAGGATTTTGTAAGTATCAAAATCAAACATATGTTTTTCATCTTTAAATTCTTCTTTTTCTTGACTGTTTTTGATACTTGATAGCACACACCATTTGTCCACTATAAATAACTCTTTTAAGTTCCAAATAGGGTTGTACTCTTCTATTACAACTGAGCCTTTAAAGGGCCAGGATTTTATCTTGCTTTTAGATATAGCCTCAATAAATCTTAAGTTGTAATGCAGGGGATCTTCTTTTCCAATGCACGCGCCCTTACATTTTTCAAGATGATATCCAAAACAAGCACCTTTTGTTTTTTCCAGGCCTAAAATTTTGCCGCACAAATTGTGCTCTTGTGATATTTTTCTTAAGAAATCTTCTATTTGTTTTTTGGATTTGAATATTTGAATAGTGTTATCTAAATCATCGGAGACTATATTGTCTACAGATTGAGAAAAAACTGTCTTGTAGCCTTGGTCATTTGTCTTGTTTTTCAGCATCAATAGCTTTCTAACTATCCTAAGCTGTCTATTGTATATTGGCTGTATTTGCTTTATTAGTCTTGATTCTGTTAGAAAAGCTCCCAGCTCTCCTGCTGTTTGTATAGTCTCTATACTGTTTATCTCCTGGTAATAATCCATTTCCCGTGAAGAAACCAAGCTATTGGAAAAATGAGACAGTATCCTTTCTTTGATATTTATGCTTTTTCCAATATAGAGAGGAGTACCTTTTTCAGAATAAAAGATATAAACACCTGAAGATTCAGGCAAAGAATCCAGATCTTTCTGTTTTAGATTTATTGGAACTGATGGCTTCTTAACTGCTTTATTAAAGGCTTTTGTAAACTTTGTTTCTGAAATGTTTTCTTTTGCCAATTTGTAAAAATCCCATATTGCCCTTACATCAGAAAAGGCTCTGTGTCTTTGTGCACAATGAAGATTAAACCTACTTATTAACACATCCAGGCTATGATTTTTAAAGTTGGGATATAAGAATCTTGAAAGTTTTACAGTACAAAGATGTTTTGAGTAGTATGTTATTTCTTCCTGTTTAAATTCTTTTTTTAAGAATCCGTAGTCAAACCTGACATTGTGCGCCACAAATACAGCATCTATCAATAGTTCCAGTATTTGGTTTTTAACACTGCTAAAAGACGGTGCTCTTTCTAAGTCCTCTTTGCTAATTCCGGTCATCTTTTCTATATATGTAGAGGTGTAAATTTGAGGATTAATTAATGTCTGAAATGTTTCAATTTCCTTATCTTCTTCTACTCTAATAATACCAATCTCTATGATCCTGTCATAATCTATTCTGGTTCCTGTAGTTTCTATGTCAACAAATGCAAGAGCTTTAGGAAGCATAATTTCAAGTTAATTTATAAATGTATAACCTTCACGCTTGAAAATGTGTTTCCCCCGGACTGGCCATTTCATAGCGGCGGGGGTATAACTCCTTCTAGTCTGATCCCGGTTAAACCGGGATACAGTAAGAAGGGTATACATGTAAATGAATTTTGTGAATAAAATTGTCTGTAATATCTTTAACTAAGTCATTAAAAAAATACCCAAAAATCCCGGTTCAAACTTTTAATAACTTCTGGTGATTTAGTAGCTTACGAAGTATTCAATCTTGGCTTGTTTTTGAAGTTCTGTTATCCAGTTCTGGAATTTTTCATTTAGCTTTATCTGCTGAAGCTGCTGCGCTATAGTATCTTTTACCTTCTCATATTCGGCATCTTCTCCAAAAAGGGATTCATTTTTGTCAAAATACTCTTTGGTTTCTTTGTCTGTAACTTTTATATCTTTTGCAAATAGTTTCTCAACAATTTTTTGGATTTGAATCCTCTCCCTTAAATCTTTTTTAGTAATACCCTGCTCTGTCAAGACTGCATCAATTTTTTGGCCTTGTTTTGAAAGATTATCTTCTATTTTTTTTATTTCATCATTAATTTCTTTTTCTGCAACATTTATATTCTTTTTCTTTGCTTCCTGCAAAATAAGCATTTTTGTCACTAAAGCACCTGTCACCTGTTGTCCCGATTGTTTTTCTAGTTCCTGCACAATTGCATACCTATATATTGGCTCACCATTTACCACAGCAACCAAAAAAAGACTTTTAAAATAATAAAGGGCACCCAGCAAAACAACAAATAATACAATTAATGGGATCTTTGATTTGCTTATGTTTATTTTTATAACTAACTTCTCCTGACTTTCTTTTACGTTGTCTATGCTTTCATTCTTTACTTCAAGATTTTTAACTGCTGAGGCCTTATCTGCTCTTGTCCTGGCGGCTGTTGAAGAACTTTTTTTTGAACTGTTTTTATCTTCTACCATAAAGTTATTATATCACAAAAAGTAATTTGTCAACAACAACATTTACATTATCATGTATGTCTGGCAATGAAGTGTGGGTAAAATTAGATAGTAATATTTTTTATGTGATTTATTTTGTAGTTATAAGTGTCAAGTAAAAATACTTCCAAAACATCAATCCTAAAATCTTTATATTGCTTTTCCTTGCTTAAAAAAATATGACAAGCTTTTATAAGTGATCTGAGTTTTTTTGCAGTGACAGCGTCTGCAGGATGTCCATATAGCAAACTTGTTCTTGTTTTCACCTCTACAAAAATAAGTATCTCTTTTTCCAAGGCGATTATGTCAATTTCTCCAAGTTTGGTGCGGAAATTTTTAGAAACAATTTTGTATCCTAATTTCTTGAGGTGTTCTGCGGCCTTTTCTTCCCCTATTTTACCTGTTGAAAGAGATGTCACGGTTATTTTTTCTTTTTTTTATTTCTTTTCTTTTTTTTGCGCATATCCTCTATGCGGCTAATGGAAGCTATTGCTGGCGAGCAAATAGGAAAAATTCTTTCAACCTCAATCCCTTCCAGGGTCTGTTTTACTGTGAAAGTTTTATTTTCCCCACTGCCTTTTATTTTTGTCACAACACCAGAAAAAGAAGTTACCCTCTCCTTCTTTCCTTCTGTAATTTTCTGGGACACCTTAATCGAATCTCCTTCTTTAAATTCAACAAAATTTTCCATAATAATGATTGAGATTGGCGCATTATTAAAATTTCTAGATCTCACAGGTTCTCATCCGTGAAATATGGCTCTTTAACAATGTTTATCAACCCAATCAACGTTAATTATACTATAATCTTGGGAAATTTCAATGTTCTTTAACACTTGCATAAACTAGAAGGCTTTTTGTTCTTTTGCTTTTTGCACAAATTCTACAAAAATTGGGTGCGGATTAGTTGGTCTGCTTTTGTATTCGGGATGGCCTTGGGTACCAAAGTAAAAAGGATGTTCCTCCTGAGACAATTCAATTGTTTCAGTTAGTCCTTCCAGAACACACTTGGATGAAATGACTAAACCTTTTTGTGCAAATTCTTCTTCAAATTCTTTGTTAAACTCATACCTATGTCTGTGTCTTTCTAAGACTATTCCCTTTTCTTTGTCTTTGAAATAATTGTATTTATTATATATTTTGTAAGCCAGAGTATCCCGCTTAACTTCTTCTTCCCATGCTCCCAGTCTCATGGTTCCCCCATAAGACCTTCTTTCCATAACTTCTTTTTGCTTTGGAATAAGATGAATTACAGGATGAGGGGTATTAGGGTCAACTTCTGTTGTGTTTGCGTCTTTCCATCCTAACACGTCGCGCGCAAATGCAACTACAGCAAGCTGCATTCCATAACAAAGTCCTAAATATGGGATTTTCTTTTTTCTTGCATAAGATGCTGCAGCAATCATGCCTTCTGCACCTCTTTCTCCCCAACCTATAGGAACTATTATCCCATCAGGATTTCCAATAATCTCTTCTCCTTTTTTTTCAATTTCCTGTGAGTCTATCCATTTTGTTTTTACTTTGACCCCTGCTTCCCAAGCTGCGTGATCAATTGCATCAAACAGAGCGGCATATGAGTCTTTGAGCTTATAGTCCCCTGTTGAAAAATATTTTCCTGCAATAGCAATTTCTATTGTTTTCTCTTTTGGTGATTTTATCTTATCTATTAAGTTTTTCCATAAAGTTACATCAGGATCTTTTACTTCAAGTCCTAATTTTTTAAGTATTTTTTGAGGGAGTTTTTGATCTTCCAAGACCAATGGTATCTCATAAACCGTTTCAACGTCCGGACTTGTGATAATGTCTTCTGTATACATATTGCAAAAAAGTGCAAATCTTTCTAGTCTTCTTTTATCAAGTGCCTTGTCTGACCTTGCAATTATAAAGTCCGGCTGAATTCCCATAGAATTAAGGGTTTGAACAGAAAGCTGAGTTGGCTTTGTTTTTGGTTCACCTAAATGTTTTGGAACAGGGACATAGCTTACGTGGACATGAATTACATCTCCTGGCTTTCTAAGGTCCAATATTCTTGAAGCTTCATAATAAAAAATATTCTGATACTCCCCTGCTGTTCCACCCAATTCAATAATTATAATATCTGCGTCTTTTTTCTTTCCTAAATCTGTAATTCTTTTAATAATTTCATCTGTGACAAAGGGGATTGCCTCTACATCTTCCCCGTTATATTCAAAAGCTCTTTCCCTATCAATGACAGTTTTGTAGATCTTGCCCATTGTGACAAAGTTATCTTTACCCATATCTTCATTGAGGAATTTTTCATAGGTTCCAATATCCATATCTGCTTCTGTCCCATCATCACACAAAAACACATCACCGTGTTCTATAGGATTAATGGTGCCAGCGTCAAGATTTAGGTAATTTTCAAACTTTATGGGCGCAACTTTGTAGCCTGAGAGTTTTAAAAGGAGAGCAAGGGATGCGGTAGTTATTCCTTTTCCTATTCCAGAAATTACTCCACCTGAAACAAAAATAAATTTGGTTCTTTTGTTTTTATTATCTGTTGGCGGCACGATTTATATTAGCAAAACACCATCCCGTTAGTCAATCAGGAGTTTTTTAAAAGAGGGGTTCAAGCTCTAAAAGCAAACTGGAAATTATATGCTTGGAATTTTAAACTAACCGTTTTTCCCCTAGGTTGCCTAGCTGGGCAACCTCCCAGGTTGATTACGTTTAAACCTAGGGAAAGTCATAGAAGTTATCTCCAGAAGAGAAGTGTTTAGCTCTGAAACCAAAACACTTGAGTTATATAGTGGGATGTGAGATCATTTAAATATAAATTTACGATTTAAGCTACAGGTTATTAAATTTTGAGTTAAACGTGACTAGATATAATTAGATATGAGACGGTTAATAAGTACAATAATTACCGTATTTTCAATTGGCTTATTTTTTTCTTTAACAAATTCTCCCGTTTTTGCCTCTGAAAATTGGGTTATTGATAGTTTTGATAGTCAGATAAATATTCAGGAAAATGGCAAAGTTGAGGTTACGGAAAATATTGATGTAGATTTTGGATTTCTTCAAAAACATGGTATTTTCCGCGATATCCCCTATATTTATTATTCTGATAATGGAACTAATATTTATACGGAAATCGAATTACTGTCTGTTAGTTTAAGCAATGCTCCAGTGCCAGTTAGGGAATCAAAAATTGATAATTATATTAGGTTGCAAATAGGGGATGCTGACAAAACCATCTCCGGAAAACAGCGGTATCAAATTAAATACCTGGCGATGGGTGTTTTAAGGGGTTTTGAAGATTATGATGAGTTTTACTGGGATGTGACCGGAAATGGATGGCCGGTTCCTATTACTCAAGCCTCTGCTGTAATAACTCTGCCGGAATCTGGTCTTATTAAAGCAACCTGTTTTCAGGGGGAAATAGGATCAAAAAAGTCTTGTAACTACAATTTATCTTCTCTTACTCAAGCCGAATTTACAACTTCTGCTCCGCTAAATGCTACTGAGGGCTTAACAATTGTTGTGGGATATAAAAAGGGGTTGGTTCCTATTATCCAGGTTTCACCTCCTCCTAATAGTCCTTACTTTTCCAGGGAGCCTTCAGTCTTTGCACCTAATATTTTAGTATTTTTAATTACCTCAATAATTGGAGTGGGATTTGCTTTCTGGTGGTGGAAGAAAAAAGGGAAGGAAGAGTCTGTAGGTGCAATTATGGTGGAATATTCTCCTCCTGATAATTTAAGACCTGCTGAGGTAGGAACTTTGCTTGATGAAAGAGCAGATACTTTAGATGTATCAGCAACTATTATAGATTTGGCGGTTAGAGGTTTTTTAGCAATAGAGGAAAAAGAGAAAAAATGGCTTTTTGGCTCAACCGATTACGTTCTTACCAAAAAATTAAAAGATCAAGGGAAATTATTGGATTACGAAAAAGAGCTTTTGGACAGAATTTTTATAGAAGATGATACTGTTAAGCTATCAGAACTTAAAAATCAGTTTTATGATGATTTGTCAGAAGTGAAAAAGAAGCTTTACAAAGATGTTGTAGACAAAAATTATTTCCCCACCAACCCGGAAAATGTGAAAATCAGATATATGGTTTTAGGATTAGCACTATTAACATTTTCAGCTTTTGTCTTTTATGTAGGATTATCCGAACCATACGGTGTCTTAAGCGGCCTTGGTCTTGGTTTAATAGTTTTAGGACTTTTCATTTTGATACTTTCAAGATCTTTTGCTAAAAGAACAACTTCTGGTAATCAAACATTTAAAAAAATCCTTGGATTTAAGCTGTTTATGGAAAAGGTAGAAGTATACAAGCAGAGATTTATGGAAAAAGAGAATTTATTTAATGAACTTTTACCTTATGCCATTGTTTTTGGAATAACAGAAAAATTTGCTCAAGCCTTTAAGGACTTAGGACTAAAACCATCTCAACCCAACTGGTACATTAGCAACAGACCCTTTAATCCCATTCTTTTTAGCTCTAATATTAATAATTTTTCCCGTTCTTTAACTTCAGCTATTGCTTCCAGACCTTCATCTAAACACAGCTTTGTTTCTTCAGGAAGCGGTTTTGGCGGTGGAGGATCATCTGGTGGTGGATTTGGAGGCGGGGGTGGAGGAAGCTGGTAGGGATTAATAGTTTTTGTATTTGACTTGATATTTTTTTTATACGATAATTATAGATAGGTAAGGGAATATGAATATTTTATATATAATTGTAGGTGTTTTGGCAGTTATTATTTTTTGGGTAATTATTGCCTATAATAGCTTTATTTCATTAATTAATCAAACTAAAAATGCTTGGTCCGATATTGAAGTACAGCTAAAAAGAAGAGCGTCTTTGATTCCAAATTTGGTTGAGACAGTTAAAGGATATGCCAAGCACGAAAAAGGTGTATTTGAAGAGGTTACTAAGGCCAGATCTGCTTTGATGAACGCTAAAAATCCTCCACAAGCGGCGGCGGCAGATGATATGCTAACAAATGCGCTAAAGTCACTTTTTGCTGTAGCAGAAGCATATCCAAATTTGCGTGCTTCAGAAAATTTTTCTAATTTGCAAGGTCAGTTAACAGAAACAGAGGATAAGATTGAAAATTCAAGAAGGTTTTATAATGCCAATGTTAGAGAGCTAAATATCAAAATAGAAACTTTCCCCTACAACATAATAGCTAATATTTTTCATTTTCAGAAAAGGGACTTCTTTGAAGCAAGTGAAGAAGCCAAAAAAGACGTAGAGGTGTCATTCTCCTAGTTTCTCAATCTTATATTTTATATTAGAATGCGATTTACTTGGGCGTTTTTTTGCATCAATCAACGCAAGAGTTTTTTGCCATTTAATAACTCTTTCATCATAAGTAGGTCTTCCAAATCCTCCATGGGAGTGATAAACATTGAAGACCGGATCTTTTATAATGTCATAACCTCTTGCAAGCATTTCGCATGCCCAATCATAATCTTCACATTCCTCTAGGTTTTCATCAAAATAATACTCTCTCCATAAGTCTTTTCTTATAATTGCATTTGTATTTGTCATATATTTTGATTTATGTTCTTTTTTTAGTTCTCTTACGTCAAAATATAAATCTCTCAGTTTTTCATTTACTGAACTATCTGGCAAAGCATGATAATAGCCTGTAACAGCTGCTACTTTGGGATTACTAAAGTTGATCATGACATCTTGATACCAAGTTCTGCTAACAGGCAGAGAATGACCACTTAAAATACCAATATATTTACCCCAAGCTTCTTTGCCTCCTAAATTGATAGCATAACTATAATTAAAGTCAGAGGAAGGAATGTTGATAACTTTACGTATAGGATAACTTTTAATTATTTCTAAAGTTTTGTCAGTAGAACCGGAGTCTACGATTACTACTTCAAAGTCTAACCTGCTTTGCACAAATAAGCCTCTTAAAACCTCACCGAGCCATTTTTCTTCATTTTTTGTGCGTATTATCCAGGAAGTAGTGGGATTTTTAGGGAAAATTAATTCCATTGTTATTTTATTGTATTATTTTATCACTTTTTATCAATTTACATATCAGAGAGGAATTGCGTATTAACTTGCCTGCTCTTATTTGCTTTCTAATTTGATTGGAATTTCTATATTTATCCAAACATCATCTTCTTTTGCACTAATAAAAACTTCTTGTACCACACTAAATATTAATTAAGCCTATATAAAAGTATAGTGTTTTACAAGTTATTTATAAAAGTGGGGTAAGGTCAGTCCCAGAAGGAGGGAATTCAAACAATTATTTAGGTGGTTCCTTCATAGGATAACCCCTTCGGGAATACCATCGTCCATTTACAGTATACGCACCAGATATATGATGTATTGAACCATCAGGCCACGTAGTAAAATCCTTTCCTGCATCCTTTAAAGGTTCAGAGTTGTCGGAAGTCCTCGGACTCTCTTTTTGATCGAAAATGCGAACATCGGCAATTAACCCATCAGAAATAACCTGCATCGCTCTGCCTTCTCTGGAATTTCTTTCCAGTTCTGAGCACTGATCTTCGGTTACGGATATCATACTACTTCTGTCTAGCACGCAATAAGCATGCTGGCTTAGATCATTGATAGCGCCATGCGTATTATTTGGTTTTATTGGTGTTGGCGTAATTAATACATCAGCATTGTTCTCTAAATAAATACCCGAAAGGGCTACTAAGTCAGCGTATTTTCCTTGAAAAGCTCGAGGACTACAAATAGCGATACCCCCTCTTACACTACGCCTTGTGTCAAGCTTCTCTGCCAAATTTAGGGATAACTTTCCGTCCCAGCCAGGAGAGGTTAAGTTATCAAGGCCATCCACATAAGGAGCTTTGCTGACAATAGACACACCTGCAAGAACATCAAACTTGCCATTAACGGAAGCCGTTTTAAAAACCGATCGGGGTTCTATACCCTCAATCCCCAGCTCTGTTTTTCGAACTAACTCATCATCCGTCCTCATTGTTTTAGTGATATTTTCCGGTGTTGGGCGTAATTGTATGAGGCGAAAATCTTTTGGATTAGCTGGATTTACTACTATCTCTACCTGTACTCCAAAATTTATACCTGTTTTTCTCAGCGCTTCCACTAAGCCTTTGGCAAAACTTCCAGGAGAACTATCTTGAGAGTCAAAAAATGTTCGATGACGATAATCAACAATACCTGTAACTGGCCTTCCTTCACTATCCCAAGCTCCGACCGCTGCTTCGGTATCACTTACTGCCGAAGTAAATTCTTCAGTGCGGTCTCCTCTTAGATTTCCAGAACACATCCTGACCACCGGTTTTCCTAATATCTCGCTATAGCCAACATCAACGACCAATCCAAATCCTTCCTGAATAGGTTGCTCAATGTAATGCGAGTTAAACAAAGCTCCACTTTCTCGGTCTCTCTTGAATGCTGCTGAACTCTTGTCTGGGAAAGGATTATCTGGAGAAATAAGCTTGTAACTTGCGTGAACACCACTAGCTGGGTCAATCCAATCTTCATCGTCAGTTGAGCTTCTTAAGATTATTCCTTTATATTTTACAGGATCAATCTCGTTTATATCAAAAACAATTTTCCATTCAGGTACTGTTAGACTACATAATGTTTCTGGGTCAGTAAAGTTTCTGGCTACCATTTCACAAATTTTTAACCCAAAAGCTTTCCCTCCTCCTTCGGCAAGGGCTGTTTCTAGCTTTGGTTTTAATTCTGGGTTTTGCTGTGAAACTCTATTTATTAAAGTAGTGACTGATTCTCTGTCGCGGTATTGCCATCCATCCAGAGCAAACTCAGGCTTAGTATCCTTTCTCTCTGTTTGAATTGTTCTATCAATATTCTCACCCTCTGCAAAATTTTCCATTTTTAGATAATTTTGTTCTTTTTACTAGTATAAATGATATTATAAAAAATTGCAAATTTCTGTATAAGCCAAGGACTTTTGCAACATTCCTCCTTTCTCCAAAAGATATTGTAACGGACTTTTAAGATCTAGTGATTTATGAGGTCTTTTAGTGTTGTACCAAATAAGATATTTAGAGAGTTTTTGATGTAACAGTTTCTTGTCATGGATAATATCAAGATTGCTATCAATAAATTCTTCTTGCAGAGTTCTATTATATCTTTCAATATAGGTATTAATTTTTGGACACCTGGGATAGGAAAAATAATGAGGAATCTGGTCTTTTTCTAATTGTTGATCAAATTCCCCAAGATTCTCTGAGCCATTGTCTGATTGCCAATCCTTGATTCTTCCTGGATAGACAGTCTTATATCCGTTATATCCGATCCGGGATCGGAGGAATATTGACAATCCGGGATGAACCTGTTGTAATGTATACTGGCTGTCTTGACTACAGAGATTGACTTATATTATGCAAATTGACTACACCGAATTTATTCAAGAAACTCTAAAAGAGGCCGCAAAGATTGCTAATCACAGTTTTGGCAAAGTTTCATCATCCATTAAAACTAGTGACAATAACCAAGTTTTAACGGAAACTGACTTAGAAGTCGGAAAGTTCATTGTTAAGAAAATTCAAGAAACTTATCCCGATTACAATATTATTGATGAGGAAGCTGGAGTCATCGATAAAAAATCAAATTTTACTTGGGTAGTAGACCCAATTGATGGGACAAGTAATTTTGCCAATGGGCTACCTACGTATGGAATAATGGTTGGACTCCTTGATGATGGTCAGGCAATAGCAGGTGGTATTGTATTACCCGCGTTCGACCAGTTATACAGTGCACAAAAAGGAATGGCCGCCTTTTGCAACGGACAGAAAATTCAAGTAACTGGAGAAAAAAGATTGTTATCCTCTCTAGTAGCCTATGGTATTGACGGTCATCAAGAAGATCCTGAAATAACTTTCAAGGAAACTAGTGTTTTAACTAAGATTATTCTCAACATACGAAATTTAAGAACCACAAATAGTGCCTACGACATGGCACAAGTTCCAGCCGGTCGTTATGGAGCTTTTTTGAATCAAACAACAAAAATTTGGGACAATGTTGCACTTCAACCTATTGTCGAAGAGGCAGGTGGAGTTGTTACTGACTTTTGGGGTAAACCAATGAATTACTCAAATCCCTTAGTTAGAGCACAAGAGAACTTTACTATTTGCGCAGGATCCCCAGAACTACACAAACAACTTCAAGAAATTATTCACAGTTGATTAAGTGCGATTCACGTTACTAGTAAAAATTTTCTTTTCTCTTGGCTAAAATTTGTTGGCTCAAACCCATTTTTTGCTTGATATCTTGGGGTAATTCGTTCTTTTGTGATTTTAAGTACCGTATGGAGCGGGATACCAGAATCGAACTGGCTTCTCTACCTTGGGAAGGTAGCATACTACCGGTGTACTAATCCCGCTTCAAAGCTTGCAGCTTTTCAGCGCAAGCGCATTTTTTCACCTTTCTTACCCTTCATTCTTCTTCACACCAAATATTTAGAGAATGCTCTTCTCTAACCCTCTAGAATTAAACGGACCACAGGGCAAAACTGACAACGGTTTTATCTGGGCAAAGTAAGGACGTTTCCGTTATGGATAATGTTTGGATTTTCAAGCTTATTTGCTTGTGCAATCTCTGTCCATTTATATCCATCACCATAAGCTCTGATTGCAATATCCCAAAGGTCATCACCTGATTTTACTGTATAGGTGTTACCTGTAATCTTGTCTTTAACAGAAGGTGCTGACACTTCTTCTACCTCTTTTTGCTGTTCTTTTTCTACTTCTTCAGCTTTTGCCAATTCTTTTTTTTCTTTAACTTCTGGAATATTTAGTGCTGTTCCCTTTTCTATATTGCTTGGGTTTTCTAGTTTATTTGCTTTTGCAATTTCATTCCATTTAAACCCGTTGCCGTATTTGTCTACTGCAATGCTCCAAAGAGTATCGCCCTCAGCTACTATATATTTTTTACCTTGAGATTGTGATCCAACAACTTCATCTGCCGTTGTTTCTGCTCCTTGTTTTGTGATTTCTCCTTGTTGTTTGCTGGATATTATTTTTAATCCAAACACTACTATTACAAAAAGGACAGCAACTGTTACGGTTCCGTAGATTAAGCTTTTGTAGGATTCTGTGCCTTTTAATTGTGGAATATCAATTACCTTATTTTTCTTTAATTTTGGAGACATATTTTAATTTTTAATTCCTCCTTTCCGGGCAGAAAGTATTTTTTGTATTGCGGGGTCGACGGGACTCGAACCCGCGACCTCTTCCGTGACCCCGTAAATTTTGCGGGGTCGACGGGACTCGAACCCGCGACCTCTTCCGTGACAGGGAAGCGCTCTAACCAACTGAGCTACGACCCCATGCCGCAAAATACGGGGTAGGCAGTGAGGCTAGGAATATTTGATGTTCCTCTCCCAACTGAGCTACGACCCCAAATCTCAATCTACATAGACCACTAGAAAACAACTTAAAATGTCTTTGCTACGAGCCTAAAAAGAATATTTACAAACCTGGTTTATAGTAACAAATTATTGAAGATCAGTCAACCATCTGCTAATATATGATTTAAGGTTTATTATGACCAATAAAGAAATTGCACAACTACTAAGAAAGGTTGCCGCAGCATATGGTATTAAAGATGAAAAGAGACACAGATTTCAAATAATTGCCTACGAACGCGCAGCGGATACAGTAGAACATCTAAACACTGAGCTGACAGACATATACAGAGAAGGAAAGCTGGACAAAATTCCAGGAATTGGAACCTCAATCACTTCTTACATTGAAGAACTAATAAGCAAAGGAAAAGTTAAACACTTTGAGGAAGTAATGAAAGGTGTTCCTGAAGCGGCTTTTGCCTTACTGGACGTGCCCACTTTTGGTCCCAAAAAAGCTTATAAAATTGCATCAACTTTTAAATTAGAGAATGGAAAAACGGCTGTTGAAGATGTAAAAAAACTAGCTAAACAAGGCAAAATTGCAGAGATTCCAGGATTTGGAAAAAAATCTGAAACTGATATTTTAAGGGCTATTGATGAATATAAACAAGGAAAAACAAAAACAGGAAGAACTCCCTTGCCTTACGCTTTGGAGCTTGCCCAAAAGGTTGTAGATTTTCTAAAAGAGTCAAAAGATGCTATCAAAGTCTTTCCACTTGGCAGTCTAAGAAGAATGATGCCGACGGTTGGAGATATAGATATTGCAGTAGCTACAAATAATCCTCAGGAAGTAATTAATCATTTTGTGAGTTTTCCAGGAAAAGAGAGAATATTAGAAAAAGGTGATACAAGCGCTTCAATTTTGACAACCGGAGGAAAACAAGTAGACCTTATGGTGCAAAAACCTGAGAGCTTTGGTGCTCTTTTACAGCATTTTACTGGAAGTAAAGCTCATAACATTCACCTAAGAGAATATGCTCTTAAAAAAGGTCTTTCTCTTTCTGAATATGGAATAAAACGGCGGGT
>QZIP01000031.1 GCA_003599595.1 Candidatus Parcubacteria bacterium | reverse complement strand
TGCTTGGCAACATCCCGGAAACTGCATGCCTTATTATCTCTTCGGGCTTTCTCTGTCTTAACTCACCTAAGGTTTCTTTTCTTAAACCACCGGGATAACCAGAATATCTTGTGTATACTTTTTGTTTTTCCTTCTTGCCTGTTGTCTCAACATGCTTTGCATTAACAACAACAACAAAGTCACCGCAATCAAGATTTTTAACAAAACAAGGCTTGCTCTTTCCCATTAGAGCACTTGCTATCTGAGTTGCAGTTCTTCCCAGCACTTTCTCTTTAACGTCAAAAAAATGCCAGTCTCTTTTAATATTACTTAATTTTGTTGGTTTTGTTGTTTTTTGCATCTTTCTCCTTTACTTTTTTTGATTTCACAGAAGACATTGAAGATTTTGCAGAAGCAATTGGCTTCTCTGCTTTTTTTTCTTTCTGTACTTCTGCAATTACAGGCTTTCTTCCTTCAACCCATTCTAAAAAGACCAAAGGCGCATTGTCCTTAAGCCTTCCACCTAATTTAATTATTCTTGTATAACCTCCTGGTCTACTTGCAAATCTTGGAGCAATATCTAATATTATTTTGTCATAAACCTCTTTTGGAAAATATTTTTGTAAATAATTTTGAGCCCTTCCACTCTTTTTTTTTGCATAAGTAACCATTTTTTCTATTTCACCTTTAATGGCCTTTGCTTTCGCCTCTGTTGTTTTTATTCTTTCCTCTAGAACTAGAGACCTCATTAAATTCTTAAACAAGGCCTTTCTTTCATTCGTATCCCTACTTAATTTTTTACCAAAAACTTTTTTCCTCATATGATTTAAAAAATGCGTCCTATTTGACGCATTGAGTTATATTCTATATAAAATTATAATTGTTTAGATATTAAAGTCTATCCCTTTTTTTTTAAGACTTTCTTCAATTAATGAAAGAGATTTGGCACCAAGATTTCTATATGCCATAAGATCTTTTCTAGGCGTGCTGAGGAGCTGTCCCACTGTTTCTATACCTGCATTTCTCAAACTATTGTAAATTCTAGTTGGAAGATCTAATTCATCTACTGTCATTTTTAATGTTTCCTCTGGAAATGGAGGAATATTTACTGTTTGTTCAACTACTTTTTCTTCTTTTGGTTGATAAACTTGAGAAAAGTATGAAACCAAGGTTTTTGCTGCTTGATCAAGTGAATTTCTTGCATCAACCGTTCCATTTGTCCAAACCTCCAATGCTAATTTATCATAATTTGTCTTTCCTCCAACTCTTGTTTGTTCAACTTTATAATTTACCTTAGTAATAGGAGAGAAAATCGCATCAATTGGCAGAACTCCAAGTGTTGATGTTTTTCTCTCTTCTGCTAAAGAATATCCACTACCTCTTTCAACAATCATTTCAACTTCTAATTTTGATTTTTTATCAGAAAGATTTCCTAAATAGTGTGTAAGATCTATTATCTCAACACCTTCACTTACCTCTATGTCTTTGGCTGTTACTTCTCCTGGACCAGTTTTTGAAAGTGTAATTTTTGCTTCATTTTTTCCTTCTGCTAGCCTAACTCTGAGGTTTTTAATATTAAGAATAAGTTCAATAATATCTTCCTTAAGCCCTGGGAGGGTTGAGAACATGTGCCTAACTCCATCAATTTTTACGGATGTGACAGCAGCGCCTTCAATGCCTGAAAGAAGGACTCTTCTTAACGCTACACCAAGAGTATGTCCAAAACCAGGCTCTAACGGCTCTAAAACAAAACGATTATAGTTTTCTTCTTTTCTCTCTTCTTTTATCTCAAAATTATAATTATCCATAAAAAAATTATGCCTTATTTATAAGGCAAGTTTATATTTTACAACTATCTTGAGTAAAATTCAATAACCAATTGATAATTTACTGGATTTGGTACCTCATCAGCCTCCGGGAGCCTCATTAATACGCCCTGGGAATCTTTTTTCTCAAGAAAAGAGATAATCTTACTCTCCTCTTCTGTCATTGATTTAAAGATTTCGTTTTTAAGAAGCTTGGGCGATAAAGACACAGTTTCTCCTATCTTTACATTGTAGGATGGGATATTTACTTTTTTACCGCTTACAAGAACGTGCCCATGGGAAACAAGTTGCCTTGCCATAAATCTTGACCTAGCAAATCCAAGACGGTAAATAATATTATCAAGTCTTGTTTCAAGAAGTCTGATTAAAGATACTTCTGTGTTTCCTCTCTTTTTTTGGGCAAGATTTATATATTTTTTAAATTGTTTTTCCATAAGACCATATATTCTTTTTAATTTCTGTTTTTCTCTAAGTTGCAACCCATAATCTGAAACCTTCCTTCTTCTCCTGCTCGTAATGCCCGGAAGGACATTAATCCTTCTATCAAGAGACCTTGAGGTTTTCTCTAAAATATTTGTCCCCTCTCTTCTTGCTAATTTATGTTTTGGTCCTGTATACCTACCCATAGATTGGCCTCCAATCTATGGAATTTCCAATTTCTCCCGTCAAAGACGGGATCCCGCTGCGGCGGGACAATTTCCAATTTCCAAAAATTATTTTGATATTTGATATTTGATATTTGATATTTGATATTTTCATTATACTCTCCTTTTTTTCTTTGCTCTTGGGCCGTTATGCGGCACAGGTGTGATATCTGCTATCATAGAAATAGAAAGACCAGAATTTCTGATGGCACGCAAAGCCGCATCTCTTCCTACTCCTGGCCCTTTAATAAAGACTTCTACGTTCTGGATACCTTCTTCTTTTGCTTTCTTAACAGCCCTATCAACAGCAAGATTTGCTGCATATGGGGTTGACTTTCTTGTACCCTTAAATCCTGCGTTTCCTGAACTACTCCAAGAAATTGCATCACCCTTTTCATTAGTTATGGTTACTATTGTATTGTTAAAAGTAGTACTTATGTAAATTCTTCCACTTCCTGTTATTGCTACTTTTTTTATTTTCTTTGATTGCTTTGCCATATTAAGTGTGCTAATTATTGCGAATATTATATCTTCATTTAAACTTATTCACTTTGTTTTTTTACTTCTTAGGTGCAGATGAACCTGCTTTTTGTAAAAGACCCATTCTCTCAGCAACGTCTTTTCTAATAGCACCTATTGTGACTCTTTTACCTCTTTTTGTTCTTGCGTTTGAACGGGTGCGCTGACCTCTTGCAGGTAAACCTCTTGCATGTCTTACACCTCTATAATTGCCTGTATCTTTTAATCTTTTGATGTTCCCAAGAATTTCCGCACGTAACTCTCCCTCTATCTTATGCTCTTCTACTGCTTTTTGAATTCTGCCTAATTCATCTTCAGAGAGGGACTTAACTCTTTTTGCACCGTCAATATTCGCTTTTGAGAGTACATTGCGCACATTGCTTCTTCCTATTCCATAAATATAGGTTAAAGCAATATCTATTCTTTTTTCGTCTGGTATGTTTACACCTGCAACTCTCATAATAAAAAGTTGAATCTTAAAACTAAAAAATAAAAACCTAAATGATTAATGATTAACGATTGATGATTAATGATATTTTTTATATTTATTCTTTAATCATTATTCTTTAT
Source organism: Candidatus Parcubacteria bacterium (assembly GCA_003599595.1). GTDB lineage: Bacteria > Patescibacteriota > Microgenomatia > Levybacterales > GWA1-39-11 > SURF-62. Next base: position 36,126 of record QZIP01000031.1, on the reverse strand, counting down.
TCATTGATCAGTTTTACGCTTTTAGTTTTTAACTTTAAGTTTTACTCATCTATATCTATAGATTATTCTTCCTCTTTCTCTATCATACGGCGTCATCTCTATTTTAACTCTATCTCCGGGCAATATTTTTATAAAATGCAACCTCATTTTGCCTGAGAGGTGGCATAGTATAGTTTTCCCCTGAACCTCAACTCTAAATAATGTATTTGGTAGAACCTCTTTAACAACTCCGTCTACCTCAATTGATCCTTGATGCACCATACAATTTTCTTGACCACATTTTCAATCCGATTTAACCGGATTTACTATTTTAACAAATTTGAGCTCAGCAATCAATAGATATCGCGAATTACTCAAATATGAATATTTTGAATAAATGCGAATGAGCGAATGAGGGTAACTCCAGGGGTGAAAAGGGTGTCTCCTTGAGGATCCTGAGTTTGTCGAAGGAGACGAAAGGTGACTCCCTTGCAGAAAACTAATTTGAAAGCTTCATTGCACCCTTATCCCACCCTGTTCCACCGGGTGGAAAGTGAGTAGAAAATCAAAATCAAGGCTAAATTTATTATTTCACTTGTATTTCACCCGTTGGGTGGAATGGGTGTTGCGAGTAAGCGAATGCGACTTTGTTAAGGTTACACCTTATAAAAAGGTGTAACCTTGTAAGAAGGTTGAACCTGAAAGACTATAGGCAATGGTCAAATTGGGTGAATTTGACCATTAGGCATATAAATATCAAAAGTGTTGAGGTCAAGTGTTGAGGTCTCACCTCAACCTGTGCTTGTCGAGGTGAGACCTCGATGAATCCTCGATAAACTTCTGGTTTCCTCTTGCATAAATTAGGCGAATTTGTGCAAGAGGTTTAAGGTTGTAAAAATGCTAGAGGTAGTTTTTGTCTGTAGACAGGGGTGTGAGGATTTCAGGCTGGCTCTCTGCTACGAGTACTGTTCTTTCAAACAGGCCTGACAAGCTTTTGTCTTCAGTTACAATCGTCCATTGATCTCCGGTTCTATAGACAACATTTTTCTTTCCCATGTTGTAAATAACCTCAATGGCCAAGGTCATGCCAGGTGCAAGAAGAGGTGTTTTTTCAATTTTTGTTGCTAAATACCCTGGAATTTCAGGATCTTGGTGCAATTCTTCACCCACACCGTGGCCAATTAAATTTCTAACCACTGAATAACCTGCTCCCTCTACCGTATCTTGAATTGCTTTTGAGATATGACCAATTCTATTCCCCGCACGAGCCACTTTAATAGCTTCAAATAATGCTTCCTTGCCAATTTCTAAAAATTTATCTATTTCATCTCCGTTTTGAGATTTGACGCGAAGCGTCTCCGACATATCTGTATAATAGCCTTTGTAATAAACACCGCAGTCTATACCTACAACATCTCCTTTTTTAAACAATCTCTTATCAGGAATCCCGTGAACAACTTCTTCATTGACCGATAGGCAAGTGGTGTGAGCATATCCCGGCACCTTTTTAAATGCAGGCTCCCCACCTCTTTTTATAATCAATTCCTCTGCCTTTTTATCAAGCTCTGCTTTACTAACCCCTTCTTTGATAAAATCCATTAATTCTTGCATTACATCAGCTAATATCTTGCCGCCAGTTCTCATTTTTTCTATTTTTTGTTTATCCATATTTTAAGAGATTAAACCTTTTTCTTTAAGTTTGTTAATTATAATGTTTACTGTTTTCTCAGTTCCAATGTCTGAATTATCTAAAACAAAATAGCCTAGCTCTTGAGGATTTTGAGGTAGAGGATAAGAAGATCTTGTAGAATCGCGCTGATCTCTTTCTTTTATTTCTCTCAGAATTTCTTCGTAGTCAAAACTTGCACCTTGTTCCTTGAGCTGTGCAATCCTCCTTTGAGCACGAACCTCTGGACTTGCTGTAAGAAATAATTTAAAGTCTGCATTGGGAAATATTGCTGAGCCAGTATTTCTTCCTTCTGTAACAACAATTTTACCTTCGTTAAGCCTCCTGTTGCCAATTTCCCGAGATATTTGTATCATTTTTTCTTGAACTTGCGGTATGGCGGCTACTTTAGATGATCCTCTGGCAGTATCCTCTTCTTTTATTCTTTCTGTTACATCCTTTGTATCAAGATAAGTTTTTCCGTCTTTTAGGTCTATATTTATTTTAGGTAGGGACCTTATTATTATGTTTCTATTGTTTAAGCCTATTTTGTGGATAATGCAGTAAAGTGCTATCACCCGGAAAACTGCACCTGTATAAAGATTATATGCGTTAAGTTTTTCTGTTAAGATTGAAGTTACCGTACCTTTTCCAGAACCTGCGGGTCCGTCAATTGCAATTATAAATCCCTTTGACATATTTAATCTTTGTTTCTTGAAAGCCTTGACAGTATATCTTTGTGGACTTCTTCAACACTTCTTTCACCGTTTACTTCTTCAAGTACCCCTTTTTCTCTTAAGTAATCAAGTAAATCTTTCTGACCTTTACCAAACTCTTGGAGTCTACTTTTAACAAGCTCTGGATCATCATGGCTTTTGCCAGACCCAGCAAACTGTTCTCTGTTGCGCATCTTTAGACGCTTAAGAGATTCTTCTTCTAAAATCTTAATATAAATTACTTTGTCTACTTTATACCCGTATTTATCTACCTTGTTGAAAAGAAACTTTGCTTGTCTTAGATTTCTGGGAAAACCATCAATAATCCAACCTTTTTTAGCATCTTCTTGCTTTAAGCGGTTTTTCCACAACACATACATCTCTGAATCAGGAACGTATTTGCCAGTTGCTAGGGCATTGCGTGCAGCTTCACCTATCAAACCGCTATCATTTTTAGCTGCATCTCTTACCAAATCTCCAGACTGAATATGTGCAAGATTAAGTTTTTGAGCCAATAACCTTGCTTGTGTTCCCTTACCAGAACCCTCCGGGCCATAAAAAATTATATGCATATTATCTTATAAACCTTTCGTAGTTTTTTGTAACTAGTTGCACCTCAAGAATTTTTACTGTTTCAATAACTACAGAAACTACAATTAAGATGCTTGTTCCACCAATTAAAAGAGTCTCAACATTTGTTATCACCCTTGCGATATTTGGAAAAATTGCAATAGCCCCAAGAAAGAAAGCTCCTGCAAGGGTAATTCTGGTAATTACATAATTGAGAAAATGCGCAGTTGACTTACCAGGTCTTATTCCCGGAATAAACCCTCCCTGCTTCTGGATCTCTTCTGATATTTTATTAGGATTAAAGATAATGGCAGTATAAAAATAAGTAAAGCCTACTATTAAAAGAAAATATGATGCGTTATATAAAATACCGGAAGGATCAAAGTGTTGCGCCAGAAAAACTCCAATACTTGATGCTTGAGGATTTTGAACAGTTGCTAGATAGTTTGCCACCATTGAAGGCAAAAGGACAAGCGAAACAGCAAAAATAATTGGAATAACTCCTGCCTGATTAAGTTTTAGCGGTAGATGAGTTGATTGACCGCCAGAAGTTTTTGATCCCCTAACTCTTTTAGCATAGTAAATAGGAACTCTCCTTGCGGCCTCATTTACAAATACAATTCCTGCTATTACAAGAAGTGCCATAGAAAGAAAGATAGCAATATTTAAAATGTCTTCTGTGTTAAGGGTAGAAATGGTCTGACCTAATGTTATAGGAATTCTTGAAACGATTCCAGCAAAAATGAGTATTGATATTCCATTACCAATGCCCTGTTCTGATATAAGTTCACCAATCCACATAATAAACATTGTACCGCCCACCATGGTTAAAACAAAAGAAGCTATTTCTATTGGTCCCAAACTTGTTATTATGTTTTGATTTCTTAACAAAGCATACATTCCAAAGGCCTGAACAACAGAAAGAGGAATAGTTAAATATCTTGTATATTGATTGATTTTTTGTCTACCATATTCTCCTTCTTTTGCTAAGGCCTCAAGCTTGGGATACAAAACAGTGAATAGTTGAAAAATGATTGAAGCATATATATAAGGATTTAAGCCTAAAGCTAAAATTGAAAAATTTGATAATGTTCCTCCTGAAAAGATATCTAGAAGTCCAAGAAATTGATTTTCATCAAAAAGAGATCTAAGCTGATTAATGTTTACTCCGGCGACTGGAATATGTGCAAAAAACCGGAAGACAAGTAATAAGGCTCCTACAATAAGTATTTTTCTTCTAACTTCTCTATCTTTAATACTATTCTTAAAGATATTTAAAAACGAGTCCATAAATTCTTAAACTATACTTCTAATCCGATTTAACCCGATTCTACTTTTCCACCTATTTTTTCTATTTTTTTACGCACATTATTGGAGACTGGAATTTTTATGATTAAAGGTTTTGTAAGCTCCCCTTCTCCAAGCAGTTTCACACCGTAAAGCCTGGCTTCATCTTCTTTAACAAATTTGTTTTTAATTAATGTATTTAAATCAATGATTGTGTTTGCAGGTAGACCATTTAAGGCTCTTATATTGATAATAATTGGCTTTATTTTAAAGATTTTGTTTTTTCCTTTTCCTCTTGTAAAAGGCAATCTCTTAATTAAAGGTAATGCTCCTCCTTCAAAAGTAAGCTTAATCTTTCTTCTTGCTTTTTGACCCTTTGTTCCCCTTCCGGCGGTTTTACCACGGCCAGAACCGTGTCCCCGGCCTACTCTTCTTGCTTTTTTTGATATTTTGATTTTTGGTAGCTTATTTAATTCCATATTTATTTTTTTATTTTTTTTCTATTTTTTTTAAGGCTTCAAATACAGCATAAACATTGCTTGCCTTGTTTTCTGTTCCTAAAATCTTTGAAGAGATATTCCTGATACCTGCTACCTCCACGACACTTCTAACAGCTCCTCCAGCAATCAAGCCTGTTCCAAGAGGTGCAGGCTTAAGTAAAATTTCTGCTGCACCCTTTTTAACTCTTATAACGTGGGGGATCGTTCCATTAACTATTGGTACCTGAATCATTCTTTTTTTAGCATATGACACTGCCTTAATTATAGCTCCTGCAACATCTCCTGACTTCCCTAGGCCCAAACCTACTTTTCCCTGTCTATCTCCAACAACAACTAATGCAGCAAATCTCATCTTATTGCCACCTTTAGTTTTCTTAGAAACTCTGTTTATTTGAACTATCTTTTCTTCAAATTGATTTTTTTGTTGATCTCCTATCATATTAAAAAACTAATCCTTCCTTTCTTGCAGCTTGCGCAAATAACTTTAATTTTCCATGATACCTAGAGGCGCCCTTGTCAAGAACAACTTTACTAATTTTTTTCTCTTTTGCTTTTCTAGCAATTATTTTACCTAATTTCTCAGCCTTTTGAGACTTATTAAGTTTTTCTTTTTTTTCATCTCCGATTAACTCAGAGTCAATCTCTTTTTCATTTGCACTTACAAGAGTTTCTCCTTTTGTGTCGTCTATTATTTGAGCATAAAAATATTTGTTTGATGCAAAAACAGAAAGTCTTGGCCTGTCTGAAATTTGAAAAATCTTCTTTCTTACTCTTTTTAATCTTCTCTCTTTTCTTTCTTGTTTAATTTTTACTTCTTTCATATTATTTACCTCCTACAGCTTTAGCAGCTTTCCCTACTTTTCTTCTAACAATCTCTCCTACGTATTTTATTCCTTTTGCCTTATAAGGGTCAGGGGGCCTAACCCCACGGATTTTATCTGCTACGTCACCAACAATTTCTTTACTTGCTCCTTTTACTATTATAACGTTTTCTTCTACTTTAAATTCTATACCTTCAGGAGGAGTGATTCTTACGGGGTTGGCAAAACCAACATTTAGTATTAAATCTCTTCCTTCAACCCTTGCCCTATATCCTACTCCTGAAAGTTCTAATTTTTTTTCGAAATTTGAGGTTACACCTGTAACCATATTGTTAATAACAGCACGCATCATCCCAAAAAATTTTTCCAATTCTTTTTTTTCAGACTCTTTTTTTACAAAAACTTTATTGTCTTTAATTTCTATGCTTATTCCCTCAGGAATTTTTACTTCCAATGCTCCTTTTGGACCCGTAACTATAACCTTGTTCTTCTCCACTTTCACCTCTGCACCTTCTTTTATTTCAACTGGTTTTTTACCTATATTTGACATATTCTAAAATATTTGGCAAATCACTTCTCCGCCAACTCCTTTCTTTATTGCATTTTTTGCTGTCATCATCCCATTACTTGTTGAGACAATACCCAGACCATGTGCACCCACGATCTTTTTTATTTTATTTTTCCCCACATAAACATGCACTGATGGTTTTGAAATAATTTTTATGTCTTCTATTGCTGGTTTTTTTTCTTTGTAGACAAGATTGATAATAAATCCTTTTTTACCATCTTCCTCTTTTTCCTTGACCTCCTTTATATATCCTTCTTCTTTTAAGATTTTTGCAATAGAAAGCACCGCCTTGGAATAAGGGAAAATAACCTCTTTCTTTCCTCCCATATAGGCATTTTTAATTCTTATCAAAAAATCTCCAATTAAGTAATTCATAATCTTTACCAACTTGCCTTTTTAACTCCCGGCAATTCTCCTTTCAATGCTTTCTCTCTAAAACATATTCTACATAAACCAAATCTTCTAAGATACCCTCTTGCCCTGCCGCAAAGTGCACAGATATTTTTATTTCTTGTGTCAAATTTTTGTTTTCTTTGATTTTTAACTATGTTTGATTTTTTAGCCATAAGTCACTTCGCTCCAATTCAGAATTTAAAATTCAAAATTCAAAGTTGAATTTATTAATTTTTTAGTTATATATTTTTTGTAATTATTCATACAACTTTTCACTTTTAATTTTTAGCTTTAAACTTTTTTGAAAGGCATTCCCAAGGCTTCAAGTAAAACCTTTGCCTTTTCATCATTACCCGCATCTGTAACAATAGTTATCTGCATACTTCTTACCTTATCAACTTTCCCCGAATCTATTTCAGGAAAAACTGTTTGTTCATAAAATCCAATACTTAAATTCCCTTTTTTATCAAAACTTTTATCACTTATTCCACTAAAGTCTCTGACACGGGGCAGCACTATTTTAACAAGTTTTTCAAAGAAATCATACATCCTTTTACCTCTAAGGGTTACAGCAAGACCTATTTCGTCTCCCTCTCTTAATTTAAAGGTGGCAACGGAGACACGGGCTTTTGTTGTTTTTGGCTTTTGTCCGGTAATAAGAACTAAATCTTCTCTTGCTTTCTCAATGTTTTTTTTATCTGCCAAGAACTCTCTTGTGCTTTCGTTTACGACTATTTTAACAAGAGAAGGGACTGCCATTGGATTTTTTATCTTTAGCTTTTCTTGTATTTTTGCTACAATTTCTTTTTTATATTTTTCTTTTAAATCTGCCATAATTAAATTAAATAATATTATCCTTGGCGTTGTTTGTGCTTTGGTATCTCACAAATCACGTACAAAACACCTCTTCTTTTAACTACCTTGCATTTTTTACATCTTTTTTTAACAGACGCTTGCACCTTCATACTTCCTCCTCACACTTTCTGCATATTCTAGTTTTTTTATCTTTTAATAGTCTATATCCTACACGGGTAGGCTTTTTACACTTTTGACAAAACAAGGCAATACTTGCAACAGGCAAAGGCTTTGTTATTGTCACAATCTCAGATTTTTGATTTGCCGTTTTTCCCTTAACGTGCCTTTTATATTGATTTATTCCTTCAACCAATACTTTATTATCGGCAGGAAAAATTTTTTCAACTTTTCCTGTTTTTCCCTTATCTTTTCCTTTTAATATTTTGACTATATCTCCTTTTTTTATCTTCATAATAAGCTCGCGAATTATCGCGAATATTTTACGTTATCTAACTTATTCGTGAATATTCGTGAATCGAGATTGATTTTAAATTTAATCTCAAACTCGCGAATTATCGCGAATATTATAAAATTAGTCAAGCATATTCGTGTTTTTTGTGACCTAAATGACATTTTTTGCTAAACTTGCAATCTTGTTAAAACCTTTTTCTCTAATTTCTCTTGCAATAGGTCCAAAAATCCTTGTTCCAATAGGATTTTTACTTTTTTCATTTTCTATAATAACTCCTGCATTTTCTGAAAAACGGACATATGTTCCATCTCTTCTTTTCAATTCTTTTCTTGCTCTAACAAGAACTGCCTTAACCTTGTCTCCTTTTTTAAATTGAGTATTAGGTAAAACTTTTTTTACCACGCAACCCAAAATCTCCCCGGTATACCCAAATCTTCTTTTTGATCCACCATAGATATGGATAACCATCAACTCTTTTACTCCTGTATTATCTGCTGTATTTAAAATTGTTCTATGCTGTATCATAATAACTCGCGAATTATCGCTAATACTTTAAACTATTTTATCTTTTCGTGAATATTCGTGAGTCGAGACTCATTATATAAGTTAATCTCAACTCGCGAATTATCGCGGATATTTCTAAATTAGTCAAGCTAATTAGTGTACTTCGTGTCTTATACCTTCTTGATGACTTTAAAATACTTATTTTTGCTTATTGGCTTTGTCTCCTCTATTTTAACCATATCTCCAATTTTAATGTTGTCTACATTGTTGTCAGCCAACATTTTTTTTGTCCTAGTAATCATCTTTTTGTAAATCTTATGCTGAAACTTTCTTTCTATTTCAACGGCTACCGTATTTTGCATTTTGTCAGAAACAACTTTTCCTATAAATGTTTTTTTCATATTATTTTGTTTCCTCCTTTTCTTTTATAATCGTAAGTATTCTCGCAATATTTCTTTCTTTTTCCTTAAGAATTGCCGTGTTTTTAGTTTTATTTAAAACGATATCCATTTTAATATTTGACACTTCTTTCTTTAAATCAGAGAGATCTTTAACTAATTCATCTACTGATTTTGTATGCAACTCTTTTATTTCATTTTTTTTCATACTATAATTTCCCCTTTTTTAACAAAAATGCTTTTGACTGGCAATTTATGAGAAGCAAGCCTTAGTGCCTCCCTGGCAATATTTTCCGGTACTCCACTCATTTCAAACATTATTTTTCCGGTATGAACTGGTGCTACATACTCGTGTAAATCACCCTTGCCTCCGCCCATTCTTGTTTCTGGTGGCTTTTTAGTGATAGGCCTATCAGGAAAGATTCTAATCCAAATTCTACCGCCTCTTTTAATAAAATGTGTAATAGCTTTTCTTGCTGCCTCTATTTGCCTGCTAGAAACATTTCCTGATTCTTTTGATTTTAGACCATAATCACCAAAAGAAATCTTACTGCCTAAAATAGCAAGTCCTTCTTTTGTTTTCGGTCTAAATTGTTTTCTATATTTTGTTCTTTTTGGTGTTAACATATATTTAAAAACTCAAATCTTAAAGCTCAAATCTCAAAACTAATGTGTCGAGAAGCGACAATTTATAAATATTTCCTAAGTTTTGACTTTTGCATTTTGAGTTTTGACTTTTATTTATGGTTTGTCTATCCAAACCTTAACTCCTACATAACCACTTTTTGTAAGAGCCGGTACACTAGCAAAGTCAATGTTTTCCCTTATTGTTGAAAGCGAAACTTTACCCACCTGTAATCTTTCACGCCTACCTATTTCTGCTCCTCCTATTCTACCTGCAAGAATTATTCTAACGCCCTTTGCTCCACTTGACATCACCCTATCCACCGCCTGTTTCATTATTCTTTTAAATGGCATTCTTCTTATAAGTTGATCAGTTATATTTGTTGCCACTAGATAAGCACTGAGATTGGGATCTTTTATTGGCTCTACCCTAATCTCCACCTTTGGCACACTTTTATCTTTTCTTGTTGACTTTAGGAAAGTAACAATGGTCTTTTTGAGTTCTTCAAGACCAGTTCCACCTCTTCCAATTACAATACCGGGTCTAACAACATAGATAGTAATCTTAATACTCCCTACAGATCTTTCAATAAAAACATCTCCAACACTGGCCATCTTAAGTTTTTTAAAGAGCATTTCTCTCATTTTAATATCTTCCAAAACAGTACCAGGATATTGTTTCTTTGAATAATATCCAACGCTTTTAAAATTATGATGTATGCCAAGTCTTAATGCGATTGGATTAACTTTTTGCCCCATAATTCTCCTTTCTTTCTTCAAGTATTACTCTTATGTGACTTGTTCTTTTTTTATATGGTCTGACTCTTCCTCTTCCTGCATAACGATGCCTTTTATAAGAAATTCCTTCTTCAACTAAAATATTTTTTAAAACTAACTCTTCTTTTTTTGCTTTAAAATTGTTAACAGCGTTAGCCAATGCACTTTCTAAAGTTTTTTTAACTGGAATAGCAGCTCTCCTACTCATGTGAGACAAGAAATAAAGAGCAGCTGGTACATCACGCTTTTTAATACTGTCCACAACCAACCTTACCTTTCTTGGTGACATTTTAATATTTTTACTAATAGCTTTATACTCCATATGATTATGTTTTTGAAATCTCACGGGCAACAATCCTACCGTGTCCTCTAAAAATTCTTGTTGGTGAGAATTCTCCAAGCCTATGCCCAACCATGTTTTCAACTACTTTTACCTGAATAAAATTTTTCCCATTATGAACTGCGAAGGCATGGCCAATAAACTCAGGTGGAATTTGGCTTGAACGGGCCCAAGTTTTAATAGCATCCTTATTCCCGGTTTCTTTTTGTTTTAAAACCTTTTTAAACAATCTTTGATCTATATATGGTCCTTTTTTAGCTGAACGTGACATAAATTTAACTTTTTCTCCTTTTTACAATATATTTATTAGAGTATTTTTTCTTTTTTCTAGTTTTACCAACAGCAGGTCTCCCAGCGTATGTTTTTGGCATTTTTAAACCAATTCCACTTCTTCCTTCTCCTCCACCGTGAGGATGAGATCTTGGACTCATTGCAACACCACGAACAGAAGGTCTTATCCCTCTATGTCTTGAGGCTCCTGCTTTGCCAAGGACTTTATCTTTCCACTCTGGCTTCCCTAGCTGACCAATTGTAGCATAATTTTCAGATCTTATCTTTCTTACTTCTCCTGAAGGCAGCTTTATATTAACATAATCTCCTTCTCTTGCCATAACAAAAGCCTGATTACCCGCAGACCTTACTATTTGTCCACCTTTCCCACGCGTCAACTCAATATTATGAACTGGTGTACCAACCGCAAGAATCCTCAGTGGGAGAGAATTTCCTGTCTTTATCTCTGCATTTTCTCCAGACATAATAGTATCTCCTAAGGCTAACCCTAATGGTCTTAAAACATATCTCTTGTCTCCATCTTCATATTGAATAAGGACAATGTCAGATGATCTGTTTGGATCATATTCTATTGCTGTAACTTTTCCTGCCATATTATATTTGTTGCGTTTGAAATCAATAGTTCTATAGTATCTCTTATGTCTTCCACCCTGATGCCTAACCGCTACCTGGCCCGATACATCTCTACCTGAATTTTTTTTAAGTATATTTTTAAGTTTCATAATTTATTACTTTTTTTCCTGATCAAATATGTCTAATTTTTGTCCCTTTTCAAGCTTAACTCTTGCCTTTTTAATAGAGTATTTTTTCTTTTTTCTACCATATTTTGTAAGCCTTATTTTTTCGCCCTTAACTAAACTTGTGTAAACCTTTTCAACTTTAACCCCAAACATCTTTTCTACGGCGTCTTTTATTTGATTTTTGTTTGCTTTTTCATTCACAACAAAAGTGTACTTATTTTGATCAGTCTCCTTAAGGGACTTCTCTGATATCACTGGTTTTATTATTACTTCTCTTAAAACATCCATAACTTATTATTCCTTTTCTGAATCCGATTGAACCGGAGTTGAATTTAAAAATGTCTCTGACAAAGTTTCTATAGAATTCTTCATAAAAACTATATTTTTGCTGTTTAAAATAGAATATGTATTAATATCTTTCGCTTGTTTCAGGCTTATTCCTCCTATGTTTCTTATTGCTCTTTCTACATTCTCTTTATTTTTAGAACTGACAAACAAAACCTTATCTGCTTTTCCCTTTTTGTTAAGTAAATTTAGTGATTTTAAAATATTTTGCATGTTTTTGGTTTTGCTATCTATATTGTCTAATTCCTCCAATATTTTTACACTTTTACTTTTAAACTTAAGAGTTAGAGCACTAAAAAGGGCTTTTCTTCTCATCTTCTTGGGAAGAGCAAGAGAGATATCTCTTTTTCTAGGCCCAAAAGCTATTCCTCCACCAACAAAAATTGGAGCTGTTATTGCACCGTGCCTTGCACGTCCGGTACCTTTTTGTCTATATATTTTTCTGGTTGAACCCTTAACTTCACCTCTTGTTTTAGTATGAGCTGTGCCTGATCTTTGATTAGTTAGATAAACTCTAACTGCTTGAGCCATTAAACTATTGTTTACTTTTGCATCAAATATCTCTTTTGGTAAATTAACAGATCCAACAACCTTCCCATCCCTACCATAAACGTCAATTTTTACACCTCCTGGCTCCACAGACACTGAGGAATCCACTGAGTCACTAAGTTTGTGCACTTTCTGTTTCTTCTGTGTTTCTGTGATTGCAGGCTTTTTATTTCCAACCTTCTTTTTCTTCTCTACTTCAGTGGTTGCAATTTTTTTTTGTTTTTCTTCTGCCATTTATTTCTCCTCTTCTTTCTTTTCAGCTTCTAGATCTTGTTTGTCCGAATTTTCCTCTAATGTTTCTCCTGCAGTTTCAGAAGACACTAAGGGTTCCACTGACTCCTCTGAGGACTTCTCAGTGCTCTCTGTGGTTGCAAGTTTTTCTGTGTCTTCTGTGGACGCTTCAATGTTCTCAGTGTTTGCAGGCGTTTCATCCTCTCTCTTAAACAATGGTATAAACTTTTTATTCTGTCCAACTTTTTTAATTAATAGATACTCACCTTTGGGGCCAGGAACTAGACCCTTTATGTATAAAACATTATCTTTAATGTCTAAGATTTCCAAATTTCTAATAGTTACCTGCTCTGCACCCATTCTACCTGCCATTTTTTTACCCTTATAGACCCTTCCAGGTGTTGTTGTCTGACCAATAGACCCCGGCGCTCTTTCCCTGTCTGATTGACCGTGAGTTCTTGGTCCACCTTTAAATCCATATCTCTTAACCCCTCCAGCAAAACCTTTACCTTTTGAAATTCCAGTAACATCAACTACATCTCCTGGCTTAAAAATTTCCTCTGCTTTTATTTCTGTTCCAAGACTGACCTCCTCTTTTTCATCTATCTTTATTTCTTTAAAAAAGCGAGGTGTATTCTTTAACCCCGCTTTTTTTATGTGTCCCTGTAATGGTTTACTTGTTTTTTTCTTTGTATCAAAACTAATCTGAAGTGCGCTGTATCCTTCTTTCTCTGTGGTTTTGACCTGAGATACTACGTTTGCTGGAACCACGATAAGAGAAAGTGGAACCCTTGTTCCATTTTCAAGAAAACTTTGCATTTGATCTATTTTTTTTCCGTATAAACTATTCATATTCATATAGACAACAAAAAAGCGACTACACCCGAGTCGCTTATACGAATAAGTCTAGACAAACTCGTTTAGGTAGCCAAGATTACCTCCTTTACAAAAGTCATCATCTTTAATCTTGAGTAATTATATAATGTTTGAGGCAAAAATACAAGTATTGCGATATTCTAATCCGGAATTGTCTGCCCCTTGTTTTTAAATATTCAAAAGATATAATACTCTTGGATGGGCCATTTTAGACAGATACTGTCTTATGACCTATGTTCATTGACAACTTGACAAACGCGAGCGGAAGCCAGATCCGACTTGGATCTTTTGGAAGGAGAGTAAAACAGTGAGAAGTAGACTATCAGTAAAGGTTCCAGGAACCAATATGCCGCTTGAATTCGTAGCGATGATAGCAGGAGTGGTGATGATGGGAGTCGATCTTCTGGCTTTTATGGTGGGGTGGTTATCTCCTATTGCGACTCTAATAGTGCTCCTGCTTTTGATACCGGTAGCATTACTACCAATAGTCCTTCTCTTGAGAAAAAAAGATTAGAGGGAGTAAGGGGAAATGCGTACACAAAGTTCCTGTCTGGTTCCATTAGTATCCTTGGCAATTCTGGCACTATTGCTCAGTAGAACACGAAGAATCTGCAGCGAGTAGAGATATAAATAGAAAGGAGACAAGGAGAGATGGACCCTCGACCTCAACCGAGATCTTCAGATCCCAGATCCAGCAGGTTGGCGAAGTTCTCAGAAGACACAGAGAGGCCATGAAAGAGGAAATGAGAAGACGCGAGTCCAGATGTCCACATACCGATCCGGAGGCTCAAACTGCGGCAATAACAATCTAAGAGGGGCGTTTGTCAAGTTTTAGGCGGTGCGTTGGAGAATGGAGTTGTGTTTTGGTCAGAGTGCAAGATCAATACGCGTCTTCAAAGCCGCGAGTTTTGTGCTCTCCAACGCACCGCCCATTCTCTTCAAAATTCTTCATCTTACATATGTAGTTCAAGTTCTCTCTTTCAACTTATACTCCCATACTTGAAAACATATACTACTATAGTATGTAGTGTAGTAGTATATGTAAAAAGACTGTTAGACTTTGTACGGGGTACTAAATCACAAAACAAACTCATTGCAGATGTAACTTATATCTACACAATGATTGAAATGGTGGAATTGGCTGATATAATAAAAATTATGGAAGAAGATCAAAAAGGCGTTGTGACACCTGAATCCAAAGAGATTGTTCCGAGTTTAGGTTTGGTAAAACAATTACTTGAAGAAGGAAAGGTAAGGTTTGGAGGTTTACATAATGGAAGTGGGGGGGATTATTATAATGATATTCCTAATTCTAGAGTAACTAAACTTCCAGCGAAATTTGCCTCCTTAACTCTTGGTGATGATCCAGAAAAATATTTCCTCGTTTATTATGATGATCGTAGAAGTTCATATTTTGCGGAAGGAACAAGGGGTAGAAGAGTATGTCTCTCTACACAACAGAGAAAAGGAGAATCAAACGATAGACTAAGAGAAATAATCTACAGAGAAGGTGAAGGTAGTCAAGCCTATAATATGACTATCAATGAAAGTGTCAAAGAGGCGGATTTTAGAAGTATGGATGGTAATTCTGCTGATGTAGTATCTCCTTATGGAGACTCTACTGCAGTATATGAGCTTGTTAGTGATCATCACAAAAGACTTTTAGAGTTTAAGTCAAGTAGATTAGACGAAGCGATGGTTAGTGTTAATGGAGCAAGTAAAACTGCAAGATGGCTTAGAAATTTAGCTATTGACGCAGTTAATAATATAATTAGGTATTCTGATTGTTATATGTTAGATAGAGCAAATACAATAAGAAACCAAAGACGAGTGAAGATGGAGTTCGTTGTGCAAGGTCCAATCGACAATCCATCAAGTATTATTGTTGCTTTAGGCGGCTATGATTCTTCTCCTTCACTTAGGCCTCGGATTTTATGGGAAGATAAGGAAAGTGGGATAAAATTTGCAAAATATTTACCAGTTGATGATGACTTAGAGTTACTAAAGGAGGACACAAATTATTCTTTCATTAAAGAAGAAAATAGAATAGACAGAGCTGAGATGCTTGAATTTTTTGGAAGAAGAGTAAGATTATTAAGAGATCAGTGGGATAAACCGACTAGTGTTTTTGAACCAGTTCCACAAATTGAAGGAAAACCACTGCAAAGAGAAGAATCGCGAAGATAATATCCTTTCTAATTTATTAATTACATCTTTATCTCAACATCTACGCCGGCGGGGAGATCTAGGTGAATAAGGCTTTCAATGGTTTTGTCTGTTGGGGACATAATGTCAATAAGTCTTTTGTGGGTTTTTATTTCAAAGTGATCTCTATGATCTTTTTCAATAAAAGGAGATCTTCCAACTGATATTAGGGATCTTTTTGTGGGTAAAGGAATAGGTCCAATTATTTTTGCGCCAGTTCTGATTGCAGTATCTAAGATTTGCTGACAAGTAGCATCGATTATTCTAGGATCATAGCTTTTGAGTCTAACTCTAATTCTTCCTTTTGGCATTTTGAACCCTTCCTTTTAAATGTGCAATTTAGGCAAGTATTTTAGTTACTACACCTGCTCCGACTGTTCTTCCACCTTCTCTAACTGCGAATCTCATTCCTTCTTCCATTGCTACAGGCACTATAAGCTCTGCTGTCATTTTTGTGCTGTCTCCAGGCATAACCATTTCTACGCCTTCTGCAAGTTTTATTTCACCGGTGACGTCTGTGGTCCTAACATAAAATTGTGGTCTGTAGCCAGTGAAGAATGGAGTGTGGCGTCCACCTTCTTCTTTGGTAAGAACATAAATTTCTGCTTCAAATTTCTTGTGTGGGGTGACTGAACCAGGCTTTGCAATAACTTGACCTCTTTCAACGTCTTCTTTCTCGATTCCTCTCAAGAGCAATCCAACATTATCTCCAGCTTGACCTTCATCCAAACTTTTTCTAAACATTTCCACACCTGTGACAACAGTATTTTTTGTTGGTTTTATACCCACTATTTCTACTGTCTCATTGACCTTAACTAATCCTCTTTCAATTCTTCCTGTAACAACTGTTCCTCTTCCTTTGATAGAGAAAACGTCCTCAACAGGCATCAAGAGAGGCTTATCAATTTCTCTTTCAGGAGTTGGGATAAAAGTATCAACAGCTTCCATAAGAGCAAGGATTTGTTTTTCTGCTTCTGCATCACCTTCAAGAGCTTTAAGAGCTGACCCTCTTATAATAGGAGTGTCATCACCAGGATATTTGTACTTATTTAGAAGTTCTCTTACTTCCATCTCAACTAGATCAAGAAGTTCTGGATCTTGAACCATATCAGTTTTGTTCATAAAGACAGTAATTGCCGGAACTCCCACCTGGCGGGCCAAAAGAATGTGTTCTTTTGTTTGAGGCATTGGGCCATCTGGGGCAGAAACTACCAGGATTGCACCGTCCATTTGAGCGGCACCTGTAATCATATTCTTAATATAATCTGCGTGGCCTGGAGCATCAATGTGGGCGTAATGTCTATTTGCTGTTTCGTATTCAATATGGGTAATATTGATAGTGACTCCTCTTGCTTTTTCTTCTGGGGCGTTGTCAATGTCTTCATACTTCATTGCCTGGGCAAATCCCTGCTTTGACAAGACAGTGCTAATTGCAGCTGTTAATGTGGTTTTACCATGATCAACGTGACCGATTGTTCCAATATTTAAATGTGGTTTTGTTCTTTCAAATTTTTTGTCAGCCATATTTTTACTTTTTCAAAAAAAGAAAACCTTTTTAAGGTTTATGATTAATAATCATACAAGATTTTTTATTTCCCGTCAAGGGGTAAAAAAAGGGTAATCTAAAGAATATGTCGCAAATAACATATAATGAGAAGGATGTATAAGTTAAATCAAATACCAAGTGAGGCTCAAATAAAGAAGCATATACGCTCCATTGTATTTGGTGAAAATATGTTTTGTCCTAAGTGTAAAACAAGAAATGTTGTAAAACAAAATGAAAGATTCTGGTGTAGAAAATGCAGAACACGTTTCTCTCTGTTGTCACACACCTGGCTTTCTAATGTAAAAGTTCCTCTTCAAACTCTATGGCTTATTCTTTGGTGTTGGACACAACAAGTACCAGTAAAGCAAACAGGAAAACTTACACAATTGTCTCTTCCAACAATTTATCATTGGTTTAGTGTTTTTCGCTCTCATCTTCCAAAGGATCAAGAGACACTTGAGCATTTAGTGCAACTTGATGAGGCATATTTTGGAGGACGTAATGGAAGAGCTTTATTTCTTGGAAAACAAGTAGGAAGTAGAAAACTGGCTTATCAAATACTTTCTCATAATCATCCATGTCGTGAACATGCTTGGAAATTTCTACACACTTATGTCGCATCAGAAACAGTACTTAATACAGATGGAGCAGGAATATATGAGCATATTAACAACTGGTGGCCTGTTTATCACAATAGGGATATACATAAAAAGTTTGAGTTTGCAAGAACTTCAGAAGTTGAAGGAATATTTGGAGTCTTGCGAACATTCATAAGAAGGATGTATCATCATGTTAGTTGCGACAAATTACCAGAGCTAGTGAGGGAATTTTGCGTTAGATTTTCACACCCTGAAATGTTTGATTCGCCCTATGAATACTTGCTAATCACATTACGTCTTGCGACAACTCGTTAATATTACCCTAAAAAAACCATATCGTAGAAGGTACAATACATTTTGTGCAGAAGTATATCAAACCGATCAACGAGTCTTTAAAAACTTTTTAATATAAAGACTTATTTTGTTTTAGTGTTTTAGAGTATTGATTTCAAATCTTAATGCTTATTTTTTCTTCTCAAGACTAGTCCAGAAAGTGTGGAAACCAAACCAAGTGCGGCAAGTATTCCATATTTTCCTGAAGGAGCCGGAGGACCTCCAGCGTTTGGCAACCTATTCGCTTGATCTTTTGAATCTTCCTGGATTAAAGGTTTTTCTGTGGGAGTTTTTACGACAGTAGGAGATGCAGGAACAGATGTGGGAGGAACAATTATTTCTTCTTTATCCTCAACAAGTACCCTGGTAGGGGTATTTGGCACGCGGGGATTTTCTTTGATCTGTGCTATTTCTGTAGGGAAAGGTGTTTCAGTAGGCGTGGGTGTAGGTGTACTTGTTGGCACACTTGTGGGTGCAGATCTCCAAAAATCATCACCGCTACCACTAGAATTACCGCTCCAAAAATCATCAAAATTAGGCGTGGGTCTCCTAACTGCAGCATCTCCTCTTGGTAAAAAATCTTCCCAATAACCTTCACCGGCTCTGGGAGGAGTAGGACTTCCAATGTCTTCTGTTTTGGCAGACGCTAGATTTACCCCATCTTCATTTCTATGAATACCATACAGTAGTGAGCTAACAAAGGTAATTCCAATAAAAGCGGCCCGGGCAATATTTAACCCAGGCCCTTTTTTTCTTTTCTTTCTTTCCCTCCCTTCTTCCACATTTACCTCTACATTTTCACCTCTATTATAAGGAATTTCTTCAATTAAATACTTTTTGATATTAATGGTTTCATGTTCGTTTTTCTGAGCTATTTTTCTTAACTTACTCCTTTTTCCCAATTGGTAACCCTCTAACACTTCCCGCAAAAAGGGTCTTTCCTGAAAATACTCACTACTAGCCAGGGCCTCATTTTTTATATTACCCTCAGAATCTATATCGCCCACCCTTATATGACCATTTCTTATAAGTGAACCAACTAGACCAGAAACAGATCTATCTCTTTCTTTTTTTATTCTTGTTATATTTTTTACTAATTGATCTTTTCCCTCATAACTTAGAACATCTCCCAATAATCCCATTTGCTTTTCCACCTCTAAAGAAAATTGTCCAATTCTTTGTCTCATATCAAGGTTAATACTGCCTGCATCTATCATCATTGCGTCAAGAATTCTAATTGATGATTCTTTTTCAAAACGGGTTCTTGCAATATCTAGTAGTTCAGGACTTGAGAGTGCATACAATGGTTTTTCAGAAGCTCTTTCATTCATATGTATGTATATTTTTTTCTTTTAATAATTTGTTATGCTTCTTTTCTATATGTTTTTTGATAATTTCTAAAAATATTCTATACTCCTGATATATTTTTTCTGCTTCTGCCATTGTTTCTTGTATTTTTTCACTATTCTTTGCTATAGTAATATCCTTCTTGTATCTTTCTATTTTTTCTCTAAATATTATTTTTGAAATCTCAAGTAGTTCAAGCAACTCCCTCAAATCTTTTTTAATTCCTATTAATTTCTCTAATGTTTCTAATGCTCTTTTGTTTGTTGACATATAGATTTCTACTTGATTTTTTGCCTAGAATAATAATCTCTTAAGCATTATAAATGTTATTCTGAGAGATTGAAGAAAAATCTAAAAGGATGTAAGAAAGAAGTAATAAAATTTGGGCGGAGACAAAAAAAGAAAATTATTCTACTGTGTCAAACGGGAAATAAGAGTATGCCCAATAACCAATTTGATTAATATTTTTTTCATTTATAAATTCTCTTTTTTTATCTACAGAATAAACATCTTCAAACCACAGGATATGATTAATGGAATTCTCATCTATATAAGTTATTTTTGTTTCTAGTGACTTTATGTCTCTTTTAACCAAGCAACTTTCATATTTACAATTACTTAAAAACTTATCTTTAATTTTGTTAAAACTTACAGCTTCACCGCTTTCTTTTGCTTGATTATCTTCATCAACTTTCCAATCATAACCATAGAGGCCAAAAATAATAACTAATTTTTCTTCTGGAACAAGATTTAAAAAATCATCAATCATTGTTTTAAAATCATAACCATATGTCTCTTTGGCAGAAAAGGGGAAATTGGGTCCAGGATTTCCTTTGGCCTTATGAAAGTCATAGGCCATAATAAGCACTTTATCTGAATTTTTAGCAAGCTCCTTAATATCATATGGTCTAATTCTGTAGAAGTTATCACCATAAACAGTAATTAAAAAATCAAGATTTTCATTTTTTGTTTGAATATAAAACAGTTTGTAAAAACTGGAAATTCTATTTATAAGTGATTCAAATGGCAGTCCCTGAGTTTCAAAATCCAAAACTAACCCTCTAAACGAATTTTCTTTTGCGATTGTTAGAGAGTCTATGATTATTTTATTTTGAATCTTTTTATCTTTTAGCACTTTCGAGTTTGCTTCAGAGTCTAACATTCTCAGTGTTAAATATTTATTTTTTTCATTTTCAAACTGACTATTAAATCTTGTGATATTTTTATATCCATCCTCATTTTTATTTACACCTTTTTCATTTGCTGAAATTCCAAAATAAATTAAACTCCCGTAAGATTCTTTCAGACTTGAACCACTAGATAATGTCCAATACGGAACAAATAAAAATACGTTTTCTTTTTCAGGTTTAGGAGTTGGGGAATATTCTGTTTTATTTTCCTGAGATATTGTTGAAATATTCTGGGGAAGGGTAGTGGTGTTTTTAGAAAAATAATTTAGCCAGACGGAGAAGAAAAACAATATAAAAATTGAGAAAAGAATGATAGCTATCCTATTCATTTTTTAGGTGAAATTTCTAGACCTGATTTTGTAAGCAGAGGAATTAATATTTCTGTTGGAAGGGCATAAATTAGACCGTTAAGCGAACCATTAATATAAGAAATTAAAGTGAACATATATGGATGAAGAAAAGTAAAGCCTGCAGCCCAGTTGGTGACCGGAAATGTGTTTACATATTTTTCAATTTCTGCATCATCTAAATTCCTAAAAATATACTCCGTTTTGGTTGAAGTAGAAAAGTCTATTTCATTTTCTTTATCCATATAGCAAAAGCCTGTGAAGGCTGCTGCCTTTTTTCCTGACAAAAATTTTAGCATATATTTTGCTTCTTCCAGGTCTTTTGGCTTCTCAAAAACCTTGTCCTCTACCAAATCAAAAAGATCTGCTGATATAATAATTCCCTCTTCAGATTCTGCAATTTTTTCTGCTTTTGCACGGGCGATTTTTTCTGCTTTTATTTTCAAATCTTCATCTTTAATTGCTTTCTCATCAATATCTGCTGGAATAATTTCATAAGGAATTCCAAAGGAATCAAAAATAGTTTTTCTGGAAAGAGATTTAGAGGCCAAAATTACACGCTTAGGCATTTGGGATAATTATATAATGAATGTGGCTTTTTTCCAAATCTGATACAATAATATTGTTGGGATGTTGTTAAAGTTTTTAGATTTCATCAAGCTCAGCCTGGTTACGCGGATATATTTTTATCTTTAAGAATCACAAGTCTTTAGAACTAAAATACCATCCCAATTCTCACATGATTAAGGCAGTAATATTTGACGCAGATGGGATGTTATTAACTGGAGAGATGTTTAGTAAAAGACTAAGTAAAGAGTATGGTATTGATGAAAACTTAATTGAGCCTTTTTTTGATACAAGATTTAGGGATTATATTGTTGTTGGCAAGGCGGATTTAAAAAAAGAGATCAAAAAATATTTAGGTGTTTGGGGGTGGAAAAGATCTCTTGAGGAATTGTTAACTTATTGGTTTCAAGGAAATGATTTAGATTTAAGAGTTATTGAGGTTATTAAAAAACTTAGGTCACAAGGAATTAAATGTTATCTTTGTACAAATCAAGAAAAGTATAGAGCAAGGTATTTGATTAATGATTTAGGTTTTAAAAGTGTCTTTGATAATATATTCGTATCAAGTTTTATTGGATACAAGAAACCACAAAGAGAATTTTTTGAACATGTAATGAGGGAATTACCGGAGATTAAAAAAGGCGAGATTTTGTTTTGGGATGACAGAGAAAAATATATTGAAGGAGCAAAAAAGTTCGGATTCAAAACCGAACTTTATATAAATTTTGAGGGTTTTAGAGAGAAAATAAAGAAATATTTTAATATATAACTTTTAAGTTAAGTTAAGATTGTCATCTCGAGTGATCCGTCAGCTGACGGAGATCGTGGCGATCTCAAGAGATTGCTTCTTCCAATTAAATCGGGATCGCAATGACAAATAGTTATCTAAATATCTAAAAATTAATTATGTCTGAAAATCGTTTTCCTTCAATTTTAGTTGGTGTTCAATTATTGGCAATTCTACTAATAATTTTAACTGGTTCTCTTACGGCAAAACATCCAATTCTTTTTGTCCTGGAATTATTTGGAATATTTTTGTTTTTGTGGGCATTTTTTACATTTAAAAAAATTAGCAAGCTTAGCGTGTCACCAGAGCCTGCTGACAAAGCTCATCTTGTGACTTCAGGACCCTACAAACTTATTCGGCACCCAATGTATTCCTCAATTCTTATAACTATGGCAACTCTAGTAATTGACATCTTTACTGTTGAGCGGTTTATTTTATACATAATTTTATTTATTGATTTAATTATTAAATTAAATTTTGAGGAAAAACTGCTTAAACAGAAGTTTAAGAATTATTCGTTCTACAAGAAAAGGACATACAGATTAATTCCTTTTATTTATTGATTGTGCTCTAATATTATATTGTGCGACATAGAGTAGAGGAGTATAAAATTTTTTATTTAGTTTCCTAAACTTTATTTTCCCATTCCACCCTGGACAAGAAGAAGACTTTCTGCCCTGTTACACGTATCAGGATTTGTTCCAAGATCTACTCTTGCTATTTGCAGATGAGTATCTATCATTTCTCTTGCTCTGACTAAAAACTCCTCATCATCAAGTAGTGATTCTTTTCTTGTGCCATCCAAGGCAATTTCTCTTGGACTAAGTAAGCCTGATTTAACAGATTCTCTTGTTAAAAATAACACTTTGGGGATAGGAAAATTATTACAAGTCATCATTTCCCAAATTGCATAATCAATGTCTGCGTGAGGTACATATGCAATTCCAAATCTTTCAAAACCTCTACCTTGTCCACCTATAACATCTTCAACATCTTCAACTTCTTCAACAAATCCTATGCATATTACTCCCCTTGTATATCTATCTGTCTCCTTTGGAAGATTTAAACAATATCCTAGAAACTTGATTCTGTTTAGGTAAATATTTCTTCTTCTAACAGTCACCTCAGATTCTATGTAGTCAACAGACCCTTCTAGCCCAAACATCTCATTAACTCCTGCAAGAACCTCTTTTATCCTCAGTTCTTCCAGGACTTGTTTAGCAAACTCTCTTTCACCCGTTGCAAGAGCAGGAGTACAAGAATAAAAGGAAGTTCGTGGACCTTCTCTCTCTGCTCTTTTTGCTCTCCCTCTCTCCGTTGTAGTAGGGTCTCCTTCTTTGCTATAATTCATATCTGGTGCATATCTACTATCAGATCATATCTGGGGACCCTTGTCAATCAGTCCTCCTGCTCGGAGGCACGGAGAATTCATAAAATTACATATTATCAATTAATGGAATTTTTGAAATACAAAAAACTCTACATTTGACTTTTTCTTCTTATAATTTTCAAGTGACGGATGAAGGATTTTAAGGAGTTTGGATTGCTGATAATGGCTTATCCTGTCTTTTACATTGTCTTCTTGGAAAATATTTCTGGTAAGAATAATTATTCCGCCTTTTGTTGCAACTCTTATAATTTCATCACGGCACTCTCCAATAGCCTCAAATGTGGAGTCTAAAAGAAGGACTAAGTCAAATATTTCAGATTCAAATGGGAGATTATGATTATCTGCTACTATCTTTATTCCGTCTCCCAGTTGATTGAAATATTTTTTGCCCCCATCCTGCAAGTCTTCAATGCTGGTGTGAATAACATTGTTTTTGCCAAAGACTATTTTGGGTATGCGGTCAAATCCTGAGGCAGGATATAAAATGTTTTGAGGTTTAAAATTAACCTTTATCCATTTTAAAAAGAAATACAAGCTTAATTTGTAATCAATAATGGCTCCTTTTAAAAACTCAGCAGTTTCAAGATCTTTTTGGAGAACAGGCAATATGTCTTTTTTTACCTCCTGCAGGATTAAACATAAATCCCTAAGTGTTTTTATTTGAGAAAAAAACTGATTCATTGGCTCCATTGATTTATAAAGCCATCATATTTTTCCAGTGTGAAAAGAGTGTTAAAAAGGAGGAAGAAAATGTAAAGAAAAGACCGCTATTTTTTTGAAAAATATTATGTCTTTTTGAAGCTTGATGTATTTCTGAAGAAATTGGAAATTTGTCATATTACATAAACAAGTACTTAAGGTTGCGGCTTTTGGGTTCAATATCTACCAGCTCCTGCCAGGTAATCCATTTATACTCAGTGTGTTCCGGACTTAATTTTACCTCTCCTTCTATAAATTCTGCTTCTACTACTGCTTCCGGCGTCCACAGGCCGTGATATTCAACACCGTGAAGTTTTAGTATTTTTGTTACTGCTACAATCATTCCCGTTTCTTCAAGTGTCTCTCTTACCGCCCCTTCCAAAGGCTGTTCTCTCTCCACGGCTCCACCCCCTGGTAAGTCCCAAGTCTTGGGATCTTCCGGATCATCTTCTGATCTTAAGACAACCAAATATTTATCTCCATTTTTTACCAAGACATGAATACCAATAAAAGTTTTCTTCTCTTCCATATTCTGAATTTTATCATATTCTAAAGAGAATCTTAAGTTTCTGGAAGTATTGTTAAAAGGAGAGAGTATATACTACGTATATATCATGTGTTATATATTTTTCCTTACACTAGTGCATGGAATAAAGTGCAATTAGGTTCTTTTAAGTTTTCTTTTATTAAGAATGCGTGTTAGGAAGATTGCTATTGCTGAAAATATTCCAGAAATAATAGAAACAGTTACTACACTTATAAAAAAATCGTTGCTGTTACTATAGACAAAGTAGGCTATTAATGAATGGGGAATTCCAAAAATAAAATTAATAATAATAAATGTTTTAACCCTTATAGTTGTTAAGCCGTACGCATAAGAAATAAAATCAAAATAACTTCCCAGGAATGTTCTTAAAATTATTAGAACAGGAAAACCTGTGTCTATCACAAAGTGATCAAATTTTGCTAATGCCGTTTTCCCAACTATTTTTGTAACAAGGGGTCTACCATATTTTCTAGCAATAAAAAAATTGATTAAATATGCTGGAGTAACTACCAGATATGTCAATGTTAAACCTAATGCAGGTCCTAAAATTCCAATAACTGCAATTTGTATAAGGCTTCCATTTAAAGGAGCAAGGATAATAAATATTGTTTGTAAAATTATGTAAGCAAGGACAAAATATAGACCTAAATTGTTCAAAAATTTATTTATCAATTCAGGGTTTGAAATAATGAAGACTTGAAGGATAAAAGAAAATATTAAAAGTAAAAGAATGGGTAATGTTATAAGTATTAAATTTTTTGGCCTATTGTCCATCTTAAATTGAATTTTATCATGTAGGACGAGTTTTAAACCATTGAAGTTTTGCAAATATAATTATAATAAAACAATAAAACTTAAACTATTTACTTTTTACGTTCTGGCCGTTATGGCCATTTTTTCCCTTACCACTTCTTCCAAACATTTCTTCTGCTGTTTTAGAATTGCCATACTGACAAAGTGAAGAATCGCGGGGACATTTTTCAGCATAATTTCCAACTGGGGTCACTCCCCTTCTTGTCTCAATATATCCTATGCACCAGGGTGTTTCACCAATATTACCAGGACGGGGAATTAGGCTAAACTTTTCACAAGATGACATTAATCTTGAATATTACACATTTAAATTAGGGGCGTCAAGGTTTTATGATTTCTACTTCTACCTCAGGCGTGAAGCCGAAGGTGGTGGAGAATTTTTGCTGGACTGTTTCTATGATATTTATCACATCTGAATATTTAGCATTACCAAGATTAACAATAAAATTGTTATGTTTGTAGGAAATTTGAGCATCTCCAATCTTGTAACCAGCTAAACCGAGGCGGTTTATGCAGTGGCCCATTGATACTTTTCCATGCCATTTTGTTTCTATATCATTTTTAATATCAGGCCACACATAAATAACTTTTTCTACTTCTTCTTTTTTTTCTATATTTTTAAAAACAGATCCTGAATTGGGATAATTTAAAGGGTGATTCTTTTTGCGGTATTCTATACACTCTGAATATTTTTCCCTGGCGTTTTCCAAATCTTCAGGGCTTGCTTTTTTAAGTTTAAAAACTACTGATACAACAATTAAATTATTGTTTTGTTTGATCAAACTGTTTCTGTAGGAAAAATTAAGATTTTCTTTTGTGAGTTTTTTAAGTTCAAGCTTTTTTGCCTTTGAATCAAAAACCTCAACGCTTTCTATTAATTCTTTTATTTCCCCGCCAAATGCCCCTACATTCCCACGAACTGCTGCGCCAACAGTTCCCGGAAGTCCCCCCGCCCATTCAAGACCTCTATAGCTATTATCAAACGCAAACTTTATAACCTGATCCAAATTCTCCCCTGCATAAGCTTTTATCAAACCCTGTCCTATATCTTCTATTTGCGATTCTTGAGACGGCAGCATTCTAAGCACTACCCCATCAAAATATTCATCCGTCATTAATATATTTGCGCCTGTCCCAATAACTAAAACTTTGCTTATTTTTTGATTATTGATAAATTCCAAAGCTTCTTTTAAATCTTGCGAGCTTTGGGCTTCGATTAAACATTTGACAATGCCACCGATTTTGTAATAAAGAATGGGAGCTAATTGGAAATCCTGATGTATTTTCATATTAGTTAAAAGTTCAAAATGCAAGGTTCAAAATTACAATTCAAAATTCAAAGTTATCTTATATAATTTTGAACTATTAACTGTAATTTTTAACTTTTAATTTTGGATTTTGAATTTGTATACAAACTGGCCTACGCTAATTATAGCACGAGGTAATAAGTTAATGAAAACTTGAACGATAGATATTAGGTGTTTGAGACGCGGCCTGTGAAGGTGGATTTTGAGAGCATTTGTTCAATGATGTTTCTTGGAACTTCTTCATAATGAGAAGGCTCCATATAATAAGTAGCACGGCCCTGGGTCATGCTTCTTAAAGAAGTTGCATAACCAGTAAGTTCTGCGAGTGGAACCTGGGCCAGAATAATTCTTGCATTTCCTCTCTCTTCTGTTCCTAGAATTTGAGCACGTTTACTTGAGAGATCACCAATTACATCTCCCATAAATTCTTCCGGAGTGGTAACTTCAACTTTCATAATAGGCTCAATTAGGGTAAGAGTTGCTTTTTTTGTTGCTGACTGCAGAGCCATACTTCCAGCAATTTTAAAGGCAATATCTGAGGAGTCTACCTCATGGTAAGATCCATCATAAAGAGTAATTTTCATATCGGTCATTGTATAACCAAGAAGGACTCCGTTTTCCATAGTTTCTTTTATTCCTTTTTCAATAGAGGTAATAAATTCTGATGGAATTGCGCCACCTTTAACAGAATTAACAAACTCATAACCTTCTCCACGTGGTTTTGGCTCAACTTTAATAAGACAGTGTCCATACTGTCCACGGCCTCCGGTTTGTCTAATATATTTACCTTCACCGTTTGCTTGAGCTGTAATAGTTTCTTTATAAGCAACTTGGGGTGCACCAACATTTGCTAAAACATTAAATTCCCTTTTCATTCTTTCAACCATAACTTCAAGCTGAAGCTCTCCAATGCCTGAGATGATTGTTTGTCCGGTTTCATGATTTGTTTTGACAGAAAAGGTAGGATCTTCCTCCATAAGTCTTTTAAGGGCGTATCCCAATTTTTCCTGATCTGATTTTGTTTTTGGTTCAATAGCAAGAGAAATAACTGGCTCTGGAAAAGAAATTTTCTCAAGAATAATAGGCTTTGTCTCATCGCAAAGTGTGTCTCCGGTAACTGTGTCTTTAAGTCCTACAACCGCAACTATTTCTCCAGCGTATGATTCTTTTATCTCTTCTCTTTGATTTGCATGCATCATAAGAAGCCTTCCCACTCTTTCTTTTATGTCTTTTGTGCTATTGTACGCATATGATCCTGCAGTAAGTTTCCCAGAATAAACCCTTATATAGGTAAGCTTTCCCACGTGAGGATCAACCTGGACCTTAAAAGCAAATCCTGTAAAATTTTCTTCCGGAATAAGTTTTCTTACTTCTTCTGCTTCTGTTTTTGGATTTATTCCTTTTACTTCTTTTAAGTCCATTGGGGACGGAAGATATTCAATAACCGCATCTAACAGTGGCTGAACGCCTTTATTTCTAAGAGATGATCCTGCATAAATTGGAACAAGCTTGTAAGAAATAACTGCGGCACGAAGGGCTTTTTTAAGTTCTTCTACCGTAATCTCTTGATTATTAAGATATTTTTCTAATAAAACATCATCAGTTTCTGCAATTTTTTCAATCATTTTATGCCTGTAATCTTCAATCTCATCTTTCATGCCATCTGGAATCTCATCATTCACTTCAAATTTTGCGCCTAACTCTTCCCCTGTCCAGACAATTGATTTCATATTAAGAAGGTCAAAGATTCCCTTGTATTCTTGCTCACTACCAATAGGAAGAACCATAATAATTGGATTTGCACCAAGTCTATCTTCTATACTTTTTACTGTCTTTAGGAAATCTGCGCCTATTTTATCCATCTTGTTGACAAAACATATTCTTGGAACTTTGTACTTATCTGCCTGGCGCCAAACGGTTTCTGACTGAGATTGAACTCCTTCTTCTGCATCCAAGACAGTGATTGCCCCGTCTAAAACACGTAGTGATCTCTCAACTTCTGCGGTAAAATCAACGTGGCCCGGGGTGTCAATAATATTAATGCGGCAATCTTTCCAAAAAGCAGTAGTAGCGGCTGAGACAATAGTAATTCCTCTTTCTTTTTCCTGGTCCATCCAGTCCATTACGGTTGTTCCCTCATCTATATCTCCAATCTTGTAACTTTTGCCAGTGTAAAAAAGGATGCGTTCGGTAGTTGTGGTTTTACCGGCATCAATATGAGCAATTATTCCTATATTTCTAATTTTGTCTAATGGATAGATTCTTGATTCTTGTGCCATATATTTTTTTGCTTCCTTTCAAAAAAAGAATCCCGTTTAAAGGGACTCCAAGCCAGAAAGACTTAGGTTTTTATCTTAGCCTAAGTATAGCATAAATTTGGCGGAAATGTAAATATTTACGGTGCAATTCAGGAGTCTTCAAAAACTCGGCAACATAAACTTCTTTTTCACCCTTTTTCACCCGAGGGGTGGCTTAGTGTAGTGGCAATTTGTTGCTGATTCCTCTCCGAACTATTGCGTGTAAAGTGTGCTTTAAGTTATACTTAGGTATACTTAACAGATATACTTAGGAGAATATATGGAGCAACTGGGAGTATTATTTTCAGAAATCATAAACTTTATCTTCACTATTACTATATACTTTACTTTATTTTCTGGGTTTGTTGCTGTTTCATGGATTGTGGTTTCCAAACTTATGTTTAAGAGCAAAATTAATAAAGCTCTAAAGGGAGGCAATAAATCATTTTTGCTTATAAAGACAAGCCAGAGCAATCAGCAAAAAGAAGAAGCAATGGAAGAATTTCTGAAATCTTTCCATAGAGTTGTACCTACTGGGACCAGCTTGAACCTAGAGATGGCATCAAGTGATCAATTTTTATATTTTTATATTGTTGTAGATAAAAATTACAAGAGCATAGTTGAATCCCAGCTTTATGCGCAGTATCCAGAGGCAGAGATTGAGGAGATTGAGGATTATCTACCCTCTTTTGATAAAAATACCGCTTTTGCACAATTTAATTTTAAAAGATCAAGTTTTTCTCCAATCAAAACATATCAGGGGCTTGAAGATGATTTTTTAAAAAGCCTGTCTTCTATGCTTTCAAAAACAGAACCTCGGGAAAAGGCTTATCTTCAATTATCTTTACAAAGAGTGGGATCTAAATTTTGGGAGAGAGGCTTAAAATCCCTTAATTACAAATATTTTGGGAGAAAGTTTGATAATGAAGGAAATCCATCAAATTCTTATATTAAATTTTCTCAAGATTTATACAGAGGAAAGTTTTTGGTTGCCTACACTGCCCAAAATGAGCCAGTAGCGAAAGCAAAACTTAATACTCTTCTTGGACTTTTTAAGAGCTTAAAGAGTGAAAATGAGATTAGAAAGAAGAAGTATTTTATTTTTGGGAATGATTTAGCGCAGATTTTTAAAGCAAGGGTATTTGAGAAAGGAGATTATTGGAGCCCAAGTGAAATAGCAACGCTTTATCACTTTCCTTATCAGGGGAGTATTGTTTCAAATATTGTTAATACTACTTCAAAAAGAGCGCCTGCGCCTGATGTTTTACCTGCTAAAGGTCTTGTAAATGAGCAAGAAGTGTCTTTTTTTGGAGAAACTAATTATAGAAATGGTGGAAAAGTTTTTGGAATAAAAAGAATTGATAGAAGAAGGCATTTATACGTTGTTGGGAAAACAGGAACCGGAAAAAGCCGCTTACTTGAACTATTGCTTATTTCCGACATCCAAAGCGGACAAGGATGCTGTCTTCTGGACCCTCATGGAGATTTAGCAGATGAGCTTTTGATGTTTGTACCAAAAGAGCGGATTGATGACGTGGTTTACGTAAATCCTGCAGACCGCGATTTTCCAATTGGGTTTAATCCGCTTGAGCCCGTATTAGATTATGAAGTAAGACAGCATTTATCAACTTTTTTTATATCGATCTTTAAAAAATTATTTGCCGCAAGCTGGAACCCTAGAATGGAACATATCGTTAGATATATAACTCTTGCCCTACTTGAAACTCCTGATTCAAATATTTTGGGGATTCAGAGAATGTTATCTGATACACCCTTTAGACAAAGAGTGATTAAACAAATTCAGGATCCTGTGGTAAAAAGTTTTTGGGTAAATGAATTTTCAGCATGGAATGAACGCTTTGCAAATGATGCGGTTATTCCAATACTGAACAAGGTTGGACAATTTATTGCAAATCCAATTATCAGAAATATGATTGGACAAAGAAATAATTCTTTAAAATTTGAAGAATTTATGAATGAGGGGAAAATTGTATTGATCAATGCATCCAAAGGAAAATTGGGAGATGATAATGCCGCGCTCTTAGGTGCAATGTTTATTACAAAAATTCAACAGGCAGCATTGGCACGTGCAAAAATGAAAGAAGAAGACAGGCGCGATTTTTACTTTTATGTTGATGAGTTTCAGAATTTTGCAACTGATGCTTTTTCAACAATTCTTTCAGAGGCAAGAAAATACCATTTGAATCTAACTATTGCCCATCAATATATTGCACAACTACCAGAAGATGTTAAGGCAACGGCTTTTGGAAACGTAGGGTCTTTGATTGTTTTTCCAATTGGAGGAGATGATGCGGCATATCTACAAAAAGAGTTTTCTCCGGTATTTAGCGCAGATGATATGATAAATCTCAATGTACGGGAGATGTATATTAAAATGTCTGTAAACGGCAAAATTACACCTCCTTTTTCAGCTAAAACATTAAATGTGCCTAAGCCGACCTTTGATTATTCTGTTGAGATTTTAAATAATTCCAGAATGAAGTTTGGCAAAAACAGAACTGCTGTTGAGAATGAGATTGCCAGATGGACGCAAAGTGTTGATCCAATTGATGGACCATCAACATCTCCTGAAGAAAGTTTTCCGGAACCAATAATATAATAAGTACAAATACTAAAGCCCAAATGTCAAATCAATGTTTAAAATCCAAATTCTTTAGACATTAAGTCATTTGAAATTCATTTGTCATTTGACATTTGAAATTTGGATTTATAAGCTTGTGGTTCGACTAACCCACATACTGGAAGATTAGAGATTAATGAAAAATTATATTTAGAGTTAGAATACTAGGTTTCCCCAACCGAGGTTAGATTTTTTGAGTTCTTCAAGGAGAGGCTTACTGATTCTTTCATATTCTTCCTGAGTAAGTTGTCTATTTAAAATGCAATATTGTTTGTGATATAAACCCACACAACCAAGGCAATTTTTGACATTTGCACAATATATAAGGTAAGAACCATCATGGCAATAAGAAGAGTAAAGTGTGTAACTACAGTTAAATAAAAATTCCGAGTCAATAAATTCATAAGTTAACTCACTATCACCTGAAAAAGTTGAATCATAACAAGTCTTACAAGCTTGTGAATCATAAAGATATCCACTATTTTCACTATTTGTCATGTTAAAACACATATAACAGTTTTTACTGTTGTAAACATAATCTCCGTAGGGTGAGTTCTCATTACTCCATCCATGAGTTTGTGTCCTCGGATATAGCTTTTTTATTTTTGACACCATTTTAAGGATTTTTTCGGGGGGAAGATTTTTATACTTTTCAACTTTTTCTTTGTATTCATCCTCTGTCAACTGACGGTTAAAAATGCAGTAAGATTTATTTTGGAGACCTACACATCCAAAAACATTATGGCAATTTTTACACCCATAACTATAAGAGGAATCTCTGGTGCTGGAGCAGTCTTCAAGAAAATCACAGTTAAAGCACTTATCCGCATCAACACACTCATAACATAATTCTGACGAGGAAGAATAATCACAGTCAAAACAATTTGTACACATCATGGAATCAAATAAATATGTACTATCTGCACATCTAAGACAATCAAAGCAGTTTATCATATTTTTACAATAATAAAGCTGGTCACCTTCGCAATTTTCTGTGTAGTTAGAACGGAATGGAGTTTTGGGTTGGGACCAGATAATTTTTTGTAACTCTTCAAGGAAGATTTTTGCGTTCATAGATTCTTGGGTTATATGCAGACCAAATTAAAACACTAAATCTGCCCAGCCTAGGTTTTTGTTTTTAAGCTCTTCAAGGAGAGGCTTACTGATTCTTTCATATTCTTCCTGAGTAAGTTGTCTATTTAAAATGCAATATTGTTTATGACTTAAAGTAACACAACCCAAACAATTCTTGGAATCTGAACAATTGACAACATAATAGCAATCGTTGCAATGAGATGAGTAAGTAACAAAATCACAATTGAATATATACGCCGAATCGACAAGTTGATAAGAAATCTCAGAATCCCCACTGAAAGTTGAATCTAAACAATTTTTATTTCCGCCACTGTCATAAAGATAAGCACAGTCCTGATCACTTCTGGTATCAAAATTCATATAGCAGTTTTTACTGTTGTAGACGTAATCTCCATATGGGGAGTTTTCATTGTTAAACCCGTGTGTTTGGGTTTTGGGAAATCTTTTTTTAAGTTCTTCCATCATTTCCAAAACCTTTTCTGTAGGTAAAGCTTTGTATTTTTGAATTTTTTCTTTATATTCATCTTCAGTTAGCTGACGGTTGAAAATGCAATAAGATTTATTCTGAAGACCTACACAACCAAAAACGTTGTGGCAGTCACGGCAGGCATAGCTGTAAGATGAATCTCTCATGTTATGAGAATCTTCTAAAAACTCAGAATTAAAACTTCTGTGGGCATCAACACACTCATAACATAATTCGCTTTCAAGAGTAAAATCACAATCAACAGAACTAACACATTTACGAGAATCAAAAAGATATATACAATCGTTTGAATTAAGACAATCAAAGCTGTAAACCATATTTTTACAGTAGTAGAGCTGGTCTCCATAGTCACAACTTTCACAATTGAGATTATGAGTAGGGTTTTTTGGTTGAGAAAGAATAAGCTTCTTTAACTCTCTAAAAAAGGCTTCTGCTGTCATACTTCCGGTAAGGGTTCTTTTATAATTGCATCATTTTCCAAAAAATATTTATCATAATCCTGTTTGCAAAGGATTTTATTGGTGACTTTTTGGGGGTCATAAGCCACAATAATTTCTTTGTTGCACTGTTGGCAGTTAGTTTTATAAAGTCTTCTTTCTCCACCTCTGAGCATAAGTCTTCTCATTTGTCTACATCCAGGGCAATTTTTAGGCAATGGAAGATTTTTACTAGCAAGAAATTTTTGTTCCTGGTCAATAATTAGAAACTGTGAACCGCATTTTGCACAAGATTGAGTAATAGCAGCCATAAGAAGAATATAACCTATAAAAATTTTTATTTCAAGAGGTAGTAATATTTTATTGACCTAATTAACATAATTTCTAAATAATTAATAAAAACTTCAAATTACAAATAACAAGAAACAAACAATAATTCAATACATTAAGCATTTAAAATTTATTAATTTGTAATTTGTTTGGAGTATACCCTTCACACTTGAAAATGTTTCCCCCCAAGGGGACTATCTACTTCGTAACGGTGAGGGTATAACTCCTTCTAGACTGATCCCGATTAAATCGGGATACAGCAAGAAGTGTATACTTGGTATTTAGGTGCTTGGAAAGTGTTTAGATCAATTAGGGTAATTAGAAATTTTATTATTTTTCTCCGCTTTCAAGTTCAGGTGCTTCAAAACCTTTTATCTCAGGTAATACTTTACCAATAATTCCTTTGAGATCTCCATGCATACCATAAGTGTTATCGATTACATGACGAATATTTTTTTCATCCCTTGCCCATTTATTAGAAAAATAGCGCTTTTCTTTTTCTACTTCTTGCTGCATGTTAGAAAAAGCATCTATAATTGCTTCTACCCGATGTTTAAATTCAGTTCCAGAAAGATATTGATAAAGTATCTCCATTTTCTCATCTTTTCCTTGTACTGAACTTTTAACATAGTACAATTGGATTAGTTTTGTACGTAAAGAATCAGCTAATGGAATAAAAAAACTTCTCTGAGTAACCCATATACTATTTCTAAACCCTGCATTTTTCATTTCACTTGGCATAATTTCAGAAACCAACACAGCTTCCTCTGCATTTATTGAACGTTTATCATCTTTTAATTTATCTACCCACCCTTCTGACCATGCTTTTGCATTTTTCAGTTCCCAAAGTATTTTTCCTGTAAAGTTTCCCCTACTATCCCAAACCTCCTGAATAATATCTCCGCCTTTTATGCCTTTTCCAACAGGTAAAATTTTATCATTTGGATATTGTCTTTTTAATAGATCTTCAAACTCCAACTCAAATGCTTCACCTTGAGTCTGTTGAGAACCTTGTTGTAATTTTCTTCGTGCATCTTCAAGTTCTTTTAAAGTATCCTGAAGTTGTTTGTCTTTCTGGAGGAGTTTTGATTGATTTTCTTCCTCTACTTTTTTTTGCGTTTCAAACCTAATCTTCTCTTCTTCAGCCGCAAGTTTCTTTTGCATTTCTACTTCCCTCTGGTTATCTTTTTCTTTTAATTCTCTCATCATTTTTGACATTTCCAAAATATCTTCCTGTAATTTTTCATTCCTTTTCTTAATTTCTTCTGCTTCATTCTCCTTGTCTTTTATTTTTAAATTCATTTCTTCAGTTATTTTCTTGAGGGCAATTTCCTCGGCTTTTCCTTTGACTTCCTCCAATTTTTTGGCGTATTCTTCTTTTAGAGAAGTTGATATCTCGTTTTTTAATTCGTGAGTTAAAGCCTCTGTAATTTCAATGCTTTGACCGCAGTGGGGGCAAATAATAGTATTAACCATAAATATCTTAAAGTGAAATTAATTTTAGTCTCTTTTAATCTTTTGATCAATGGGTCATAGTAGAACAAACCATATTCTTGTAAGCGTTTAGTTAATAACTTTTAAAACTAAAGTATATAAAAGTTTATAAAAGAAGATTATAAAATGTAACTTAACCTCTCAATTTTCGCATTTTGTGATTTCTCAATTTTCGTAGGATTTTACCAATATACACATAGTCCACTTAAGGATAAAAGATACTAAC
>QZIP01000006.1 GCA_003599595.1 Candidatus Parcubacteria bacterium | reverse complement strand
TGTAAAAGTATGTCCCTATCGCTTAATTTGCTTGAATAGACAGTCTTAATTGCCGACACGATTCATTATATCTCGTCCCGTAAGTACATAATACCCTAATTTATTCCCTTAATAACGTAGATATGATATTATAAGGTTAACATTAGTTACTAATATGCATAACGAAAGAGATAGCTTACCCAAAGAAGTATTGGAGCCTATTCTTTCTTCAATGGAGAAAGATAGACCTTATTTGGAAAATTTAGTAGGAGATCTTATTCGATGTTATCCAACCTATATAGAAGATGGTAGCGGAATTAAAGTAGCGCAATCTATCGTTCGTAGAGAGCTTACATCATTAGGATTTCAGGTTAAAGAAGTACACGTGCAAGAAGATGTTATGAGAAATCACTCTCTTTATACACGAGTTAAAGATTGGGGATCTCGATTTGAACATTATTCTCCCGAAAAAAATCTTACTCAATTGGGCATCTTACATATTGATGATAAAGCTCCTACGCTTGCTTTGAATGGACATGTTGATGTTGAGCCGGTTTTTGATCCAAAGACATGGAAAGATCCAGCACTTTGGAGAAGTGGATCTATTGTAGGTGATCGGATATACGGAAGAGGGGCTACAGACATGCTCGGTGGCGTTGCTGGATTATTGTTTTCTTTAAAGCATATTCTTAATAGTCCTTTAGCGCCGCAAGTTAATATTTTATTTCATAGCGTTGCTGATGAAGAAATAGGCGGGAATGGCACTTTAAAATGTCTTATTGATGGTCCTAAGGCAGACTGGGCATTAATTGCTGAACCAACAGGTCTTACGATTAATCAATCAAGCTTAGGCTTTCATCACTTTCAGGCAAAAAGTTGGGGAACGCCGGTGCATATGTCTCAAGCATCGGAAGGACAAAGCGCTATTGATGTTGCAGTCGAAATACATAATCGTTTAAACGGCTTACGTGCCAAGCTTAAACAAGTAATTGTAGGCGTGCCGGGGTTTGAAGAGAGCAATGTTAATCCTCTTGTGACTGGAAGAATTGCTGGAGGGCAGGACCCTGCAGTTCCGGCAGAAACATGCAATCTTGAGGGAGTTTTATTTTCTTCACCTCAACAAACTCGCCAAGACATTCAAAATCTTCTTGAAGAAACATTAGCCTCTGAACCATCTCTTAATGCTTCTATCTCTCTTTCGAATATGAGTTTCGATGGGGCAATTTCATCTGAGAGAACAATACCCGATGCGTTAATTCAAGCAGGAAAATTCTTAAATAGACCCCTATCGGAAACTGGATTTCCTTCACCCTGCGACATGAGACTTTATATAGCAACTGGTACGCCAACAACCATATTTGGACCAGGACATCTTACGGAAGCACATGTTCCAAATGAATTCTTGTTAAGAGATGAGTTGTTTGTGTTTTCTCAGGTAATGGCCGCATTTATTGCGGGTCTGTCTAAAACTTAAATATGACGTATATCCCTTTTCATAAACCCCATCTTCCAAATTCTACGTATCCTGCTGTGAAAAAAGTATTTGATTCAGGATGGTTAACTACTGGTCCAAATGTAAAAATTTTCGAAAATAAGTTTACAGAAGTTATTAAATCTCAACATGCAATCGCCGTATCTTCCTGCACGGCAGCGTTACACCTAGCATATCTCGCTCATAAATTTAGTCCTGGAGATGAAATTATTGTACCTAGCTATACATTTGTTTCAACAGTAAATGCTATCGTACATGCTGGCGCTAAGCCAGTTTTTTGTGACATAGACGAAAATACGCTGTGTATAGATCCTGTAGATATTGAAAAACGAATAACAAAGAAAACGAAAGGCATAGTAGTTGTACATTTTGCGGGCATGCCTGCTGATATGGATAAAATTAACAACATAGCCAATAAGCATAAACTAATCATTATTGAGGATGCGGCGCATGCTTTTATGACTAGCTATAAAGGCAAATATATCGGTGAGAGCGATAACACTGTCTGTTTTAGTTTTTATGCAACAAAAAACTTAACTACTATTGAAGGCGGTATAATAACCACAAACGATGAAGAGATAGCTACTTTTAGTAAGATTATGAGTCTTCATGGAATTTCAAAAAATGCCTGGAAAAGATATAGCAAAGAAGGAAGCTGGAAATATGATGTTATTGCACCTGGATATAAATATAACATGACAGATATCCAAGCAGTTATAGGTATTGAGCAGCTAAAGCACGTGAGAGAATCTGTAAGAAAACGCCAACATCTTTCTTCATTATATAAAAAGTATCTTAAAAATAATTCTAGTATTATATTGCCGATAGACCCTCCTTATCCCGATAGTCAGCATGCGTGGCACTTGTTTACCATCAGGTTGACAGAAAAGTCTAAAGTTAATAGAGATACACTCATTGAATTATTGAAAGAAAATGAAATAGGAACAAGTGTCCACTTTATTCCGAATCACTTACAATCTTATTATCGCACGATATTGGACAATACTATTCATTTGCCTATTACTGAAAAAGTTTTTGATTCAATAATCTCCCTCCCATTTTTTGAAGATTTAACTGAACCTCAAATAAAAAAAGTTTGTCGAATAATTAACAAACTAACTATATGAAGAAAAAGCACAAAAATATTTTATTGACTGGAGGAGCTGGTTTCCTTGCAACACATCTTGTTCCCGATTTAATAAAAGAAGGTTACAATGTTACCATTGTTGACAGATATGAACCTAATGTAAGAAATGTAAAATTTGTCGAAGCAGATTTCAGCAATGAATTAGTAATGAAACCGCTATTGGAAGATGTTGATGCGGTTTTTCATCTCGCTGCCGTAGTTGGGGTTGATAAATGTCGTTTAAATCCCGAAAAAGTAATTAAAATAAATTATTCGGCCACGAAGAATTTTATTGACCTATGTGTAAAAGCAAATATTAAAAAGTTTATGTTTACCTCTTCATCTGAAGTATATGGTAATTCTCCCGATGTTCCGTACAAAGAAAATGGTCATCTGGAACCAATATCTACATACGGAAAAACAAAAGTGCTTATCGAGAAGTATTTAGAGAAAGTGAGTAAAGAAAGCAATATGAGAGTAGGAATTGTAAGGCTGTTTAATGTATACGGACCACACCAAAGAAAACATTTTGTCGTTCCTATCTTTGTTGATCTTGCGCTACAGGGCGATAATCTTCCGCTACTAGGAGATGGCAATCAAATTAGATGTTTTACTTACGTGAAAGATGCAACTGAAGGAATTGTCAAGCTTTTTGAGTATGACAAAAGTACGTATGAAATTATTAACATAGGGCGAAGATATGAGTCAACAATGAATGACTTAGCCCAATTAATCTTAAAGTGCATTCCGACATCAAAATCTAAATTAGAGTATAAACAATACGGCAGAAATGGTATTAGAGAATCTGATCTGGAAATTAAAAGACGTGTTCCCTCTGTTGATAAAGCAAAGATGTTACTTGGTTTTGAGGCAAAAACGTCTTTGGAAGAAGGAATAAAGGCTATTTTATGAAAGTGAATTCTAAAAGCTTTTATTATTCACCCGTTTCCCATTCTAAAATTTCATTAATATATCCTTGGAATGATTGGATTATTGATTTGTTTGCCTTAGTTCCTATAAAAAAACAAAGGAATAAAATAATTACAAGCTTGGAGAGCATATTGAACCATCGAAAAATTTTTTTCACAAGCTCTGGAAGCGCCGCATTAACGCTAGCTATTAAATCCCTGCATCTAGCTCCAAATTCAGAAGTGTTAATAACTTCATTTAATTGCCCAGCCGTTATTGATTCTATTATAGCTGCGGGTGCAGTTCCTGTACTTATAGATATAAATTCTTATGGAGGAATCAATATAAAAAGCGCAAGAAAAGCCTTATCAAACAGAACAAAAGCAATTGTTGCAACAAATGTTTATGGTTTAGTTGATAATTTAGAACTCTTGAATGAATTTTGTAAAAATAACAATCTCTATTTTATTAACGATTTAGCCCAAACCTTTGAGAATCTAGATTCAAAGAAAAATTTAAATAAATTTGGAGATATTTCGATTTACAGTTTTAGCCCAGGAAAGCATCTCTTTGCTCTAGGAGGAGGGTGCTTAATGGTAAATAATAATAGTCTGATTAAATATGCTGAGAAGCTTTACCCCAACAAAGTAGACGGAATGGCATTACGTTTTTTCCTACAGAGAGGTCGTTATTACTTCAAATTTTTGGCTCGTAAATATTTTCCTTTGTTAATAAAATTAAATATAAAGAAAATGGCAACTGACATTACGAAGCCTAATTCGGTGCCTATCTATCGAATGAGTGACTCTCAACTCTTTAGCCTGTTAAGCAAATTAAAAACATATAAAAAATATTATGATACCACGCAAGAGAATTTTGAATTATTACGTTCTCGCTTAAAATACAATCTTTTATATAGCGAGCATGAGCATGTGTCGTTACCTTTATACGCAACAATAATTGTTAAAGATGATCATCGATACAAATTGGCTTCATATCTAGATATGAATAATATTCCTACAACTTGGAATTATCTCCCTTTGTACTATTTTAATGCCTATAAGAAGTATAAAATTATTGACAAAAAAATGGTGGAAATATTGTGGCGGAAAACGCTTTCGATACCATTTAGGTATCCTATTAATACGCATGTGATCGAAAAGATAATAAGTCTTGTTAATACCTATTAAGCATATGGAAATAAAGGAAATTTCGGAATCAGAATGGGGGAAAATTTTAGGAAAATCAAAATACAATAATTACTTTCAATTACCATTGTTTCTAAATCTTTCTGCTAAACATTTTAAACTCAAAAATAGGTATTTAGAAATAAAAATAAAGGAAACAAATTATTATTTTTCACTTCAGGAAAACAAAGCTTATATAGGATACTCTTCTTTTATTGGATATGGAGGTGTTTTTTCAGACAAATTATTTCCATTTGATTTAAATCTTAAGATAAAAAAAGAAGTAGAAAAAAAATATATGATCCGAATCGAAAGAATAACTATTTTCCCACAAAATATTTTTTTGTACCCAAATCTTGTTCCTCAAGCGACTAGATATTCTGCCATAGTTCCGATAAGAAAAACCATGATAGACCAGGAAAGAAATATGCATAAAAAAACAAGAACTGCAGCGAGGTACGCTTTTAAGCATGGAATTTTAGTAAGAAAGATAAAGAAAGTTGATCTGGATATTTTTTATTCTTTTTATAAAGAAACAATGAATAGGGTTAATAGTAGTTATCTTACTCCAAAAGATTTTTTTAGTGATTTAATAGACATGAAATATACTCTTTTTTTGGGAGCTTTTGATAATTCTATGTTGGTCGCTGGCAGCGTTTTCTTTTATTACAAAGATGCAATGTATTATTGGTGGAATTCTTCGAATGAAATAGGCCGAAATCTGTCTGCTAACTACGCTATTATTTTTGAAGCATTAAATTTTTGCATTGATAATAAATTTGCATTTTTAGACATGGCGTCTTCTCATTCTTCAACTATAGAACAACCAAAATTAAAATGGGGAGCTAAGCTTATGCCTCTTATAATAATAGAATAATGGTCATTAAGTTAGTAATGAAATATGACATTTTCAATCCAGTTGATAGTCTTTAATAAATTAACCCTATGAGCATAGTCCTCGTCCTGTATCTCTAGAGACATCACATATTGCTCTTTCCAGGAATATATAACATGTAAGACATTTTGGAGCAACTTTTCATCAATATCTCCCTGCATAGGGACAACTCCTTCCACGCATACGCTATTGGTGCCAGGCAATGCAATCGTCCTAAATGAACTAAATTGAAAATGCGCTAAATTTCTCCTTAACTTTAAAAATTCATTAAATTGTACTTTTGTTGTTTTTATATAAGGGGATATTGCTGTCAATGATTTTAGAACAGACCATGTGTATGCCCAATGACCAATATCCCAGGTAATTTTGATATTATTAAAATTAAGTTTTTTAAAATCCTTAGGAAGAACAAATATACAATCTACATC
Organism: Candidatus Parcubacteria bacterium; assembly: GCA_003599595.1. Classification (GTDB taxonomy): domain Bacteria; phylum Patescibacteriota; class Microgenomatia; order Levybacterales; family GWA1-39-11; genus SURF-62. The sequence continues at coordinate 34,859 of QZIP01000006.1, read as the reverse complement.
CTCTCCAGAGTTACCTACTATCGGCATATTTTCTATACATATTTTTAACTTTTTATTTAAAAGATATAAGTCTAATTTTTTAAAAAAGGCTAAGTATCTCGCTCTTTTTTTGGCAAGAGATTTTATATTGAATGTTTCCAATAATTCAATACTATTACTATGCAATACAATCACGCTTATATTATGTTTAAAAGCTAAATCTATGAATTTATAAAGATATTCTTTTACCTTCGGGGAAGTAAGATAGTCTGCATTATTAACAGGGAAATGCAAGCTATATAGTTGATTCGGGAACTTTTTAGATAAAAATATTATTGAATTCTCTATCTTTTCCCAGTATGTATCTTCTATAAATAAATTTGCATCAAAAACAATTCCTTCAAGAAAAAAATCTTTTCCCTTAATTGAATTGGGAATTTGTTTAGGCTCGGATAGCAAGAAAGGAACTGCAAGTTTTATCATATAATCTTTTCATGCTCATAATTCCAATATGCCGTCATTAAATGAGTTAAAGCAACTGCTATGTTTTGCATATTATCTTCCTATTCCCTTGTAATAGATACCTGCTTTAATAAATTGTTCTCCATTAAAGCAATTTCTTCCATCAATTAAAATATTGATATTATTTTCCAATAAATATTCCGGAGTTAATGTCAAGAATTCATCGTGGTCGGTTGCAAGTATGATAGCATCTGCGTTATTCAATGCCTCATCAAGGTTTTTAGCAGTAGACTTATCTAGTACATGAGGATCATAAGACTTAACATTAATCCCTCTCTTTTTTAACGACTCAATTATCTTAAAAGATGTACTTTCCCTAAAATCATCAATATTTTTCTTGTAAGAAATACCAAGTACAGTTACAGTGGAATTTTTAAGATTTTTCCCTTGATTTTCTAGTTCATTTATAGCTAAATTAGCTGTATACAATGGCATATCGTTATTTATTTGTCTCGCTAAAGACAAAAATCTGTGGCTAAAGCCTTTTCCTGAAGCATATTCAATCATGTAATAAGGATCTACTGGTATACAGTGTCCTCCAACGCCGCATCCTGGATAATGAGGTAAGAATGAAAAAGGTTTAGTCGAAGCACCCTCTATAACATTTACTACGTCTATTCCCAATAAGGAAAACGATATAGCTAATTCATTCACAAAAGCAATATTTATATCTCTAAAACAATTCTCCACAATTTTTACAGCCTCTGCTTCTTCGATTGATTGCATAGGTTTAATTTTTGCAGATATAATAGACTTGTAAAATCTAACTGCTCTTTCAAGACTTTTATCATCAAAGCCACCGACGATTCTAGAAATATTTTTAACGTTCCATGTGGTATCTCCTGGATTTATTCTCTCTGGACAGTGAGCAATGTAGAAATCTTTTCCAGCAATTAATTTTGATTCTCTTTCAAGCAATGGAATGACCTGTTCACGTATAGTACCTGGGTTTACTGTAGATTCTAAAATAATGAGGGTACCCTTTTTTAAATTTATTCCAATATTTTTACTAGTAGTAATAATTGGTTCTAAATCAGGTTTATGATAACCATCAACCGGGGTTGGCACACAAATTATTACGATATCAGCGTCTTTTATTATAGAGAAATCAACAGTTGCAGAAATAAAGTGTTGTTTAAGTTCTCTTGATATGCTTTTATCTTCGAAGGGACAAATTTTTTTATTGATCAAATCCGCTTTGTATTTACTTCTTACAATTCCACTAACGTTATACCCATTTTTTTTAGCTAGAAGCGCAAGTGGTAATCCAACATATCCTAACCCTACAACGACAATATTGTTGCTTCGGAGCTTATGGGCAGGTATTATTTTATGAGCTTGCATGTTACTTGCCATAAAGCCGTTCTTGCACCATTGGTCTTTGATCAGTTGTTATTAAGTCAATACCTTCTTTTTGCAGCCTATCTTTTATGTCCTGCGGTAGTACTTGAGATTTATCAAAAATAGACACTATAGTATCTGATGGATCGTCAGCAGCAACTCTATTAATCACGCATTTATCACATCCTGTACATCTATGTACGAGCATAACATCGCCTAGCTTTTCATGCCCGTATTTATCTAAGCCTTCATGCTTTAAGGTAATTCCTATTGGCTCCATTCCAGCTTGGCAGATAGATTGTCTGTCTCCAGAAGTTTTTTCATCCACATGTTTTGACCATAAGCATTGATTGCAATGATTTCTATGAGCAGTACCCATTTCTTGATTTATGGGCACAAATGTGGCGCAATGAGAACATTTAAAACCTCCTCCTAGTTTTTCTTTCTGTCTTTTCATATCAAAAATTCTCCTTTTATCCTTTCTGGATTGTTTCCAAAATCCAACTGTATCATCTTCTCCAACTTCATCAGCAAACTTCTCAGACATAAATTAAATTATATCTTTATTCAGAATCAAATTCAACATATCGCAATATTCTCCGTAGAAATCCGACAGTAGGAGTAAGATATGAATATGCTAAATATAACAAAGATAACATTAGCTTGGGAACTGTTTGAGGCTGGACTTCTCGAGAGATTCCCGGTACCTTGACCATTGAAATGGCCAAAATACCCGCCCCGGCAAACCAAATAGTGCCTCCAATAATAAGCGTGGAATATTGCTTATACGCAAGAAAATCTAGTGAAGATGATGAAAGACAAGCTATGTCTATTGACTCCCAAATTCAGGAAATGAGCGAACTGGCACAGCGAGAAGGGTTCTTTATAAAAGAAATTCGCCGGGAGAGCCATTCTGCTAAAGAATCAGGACAACGACCAGTGTTTAAAAAGCTTCTTGAAGATATTAGGAATGGAATGTTTACAGGTATTCTCTCATGGGCTCCTGACCGTTTAAGTCATAATGCAGGAGATCTAGGGATAGTTGTGGATCTTATGGATCAAGGAAAACTACAACAGATAAAAACGTTTAGTCAAAGTTTTTCAAATAACCCAAATGAAAAGTTTTTATTAATGATTCTCTGCTCTCAAGCAAAACTTGAGAATCATCAAAAAGGAATAAATGTAAAAAGGGGTATTCGAGCAAAATGCAACATGGGATGGAGACCCGGAATGCCGCCAATCGGTTATTTCAACCGTGCAATGAACGGAATAAAGGATATTATCCCGGATCCTGAACGTGCCCCTTTTATAACTGAGATGTTTGAGAAAGTTGCAAAGAACGGAGATAGCGGACGGACACTCAAGCGATGGATGGATAGTGCCGGAATGACCACAAGATCAGGAAAAAAGGTTCATCTAAACAATCTTTATCTAATGCTCAAAATTCTTTCTACTATGGTGAGTTTGAATATCCGGTCGGAAGTGGAAATTGGTATAAAGGTGCTCACGAGCCTTTAACAACCAGAGAGATTTTTGATCAAGTTCAAGAGAAGTTATTCATTCCATTCAAAAAGGCAAAATGGGGAAGCAAAACATTTGCTTTTAAAGACCTTTTTAAATGCGCAACATGCGTGTGTGCAACCTGTGTGGGCAACCTGGGAGAGGTTGATAAGCTAATTAGTTTATATTTAAAAAGTCTCAATTAAGTCAGAGCCTTCTTGTCTAAAACAACGTGAATTTATTGCAATAATACCATCTAAATCGAGTAGATCCCTGGTTTGGGAAAGCAATGATTGCTCAAAATCTTCAGAATCGATACCTAACCTATGTAGTCTAAATAATATATTAGGGTCAATCAAATCTCCGAGTAGACATTTGGCGGTTATAATATCAAAAGTTTTCCCTTTAATTGCTGGGATATTCTGAAGACCTTTGTTTAAAATGATGTCAACTAAATCTGCTTGAGCAAAATTAAACCACTTAGCTTCTCCGTGAAGTGGTTTTTGACTATCCACCCCAACAGTATACGCTCCTGCGAGCGCAGTTATATGACAGAAACAAGGAGTAGAACTGCCTCTGAATTTTATCCCATTTTCTACCGTACCACAACCTAAGTCAAGCACACGTGCTTCTTGCAATGAATTCAAATTAACAACACCATTCTGTCCTTTCCATTTCCAAAGTAAATACTCCACGTAACTATAGCTAGCCCTATAAGTAACATTTTCAGTGCAAGGAAGACCTGGCACGCATTGTTTCTCTGGTATAAACCTATTTAGAAATCGTTCAGACATGAATGTATTTTAGCAAAAAGTGAGTAAAATCTCAAACTATAGGATTTTGTCTTTCAGCTATTCGTTTGTTACAATAAAATTAGTAACTATTTGGTAAAATAAAATTGATCCATGAAAAAAATTAGCTTAGATGAAATAGAACAACAAATTGATAAAGCTTGGTCACCAGTTGATGTAGCAGAATTTAATGGTCAGGTTTTAAGAGTAGCTATTTTTGAGGGAGAATATCATTGGCATGTTCATGAAAATGAAGACGAATTTTTCCTTATTTATAAGGGCGAAATCATAATTGAAACGGAGGAAGGTGATATAAACCTTAAGGCTGGACAAGGGACGGTGATCCCAAAAGGATTAAGGCATCGACCTATTGCCAAAGAAAAATCTTTTGTACTAATGGTTGAACCCGAAGCTTTAAATAGTAAAGGAGATGATAAATAAACTTTCTTATTTTATTTTTCAACATCCACATTCTACCAAATATCTTCCTTGTCAAATTTGTGCAACCTGTGTGCAACCTGGGAGGTTGTCCAGCTAGGCAACCTAGGGAAAACTTCTTATATTTTGTCCTTCTTTGCTTTAATGATTTGAGTCATCAAAGCAATTGTGAGGATTTAACCTTCTTTTAAGTTCTTATCTAAAGTTTTTTTAGTAATTTCAATCTCCATTAATTAAAGCCTCTTTTTTTGCTTTTGTCCAATTTTTAAGTTGATGTTCTCTTTGCATAGCTTCTTTTCTAGTTGAATAGGTTTCTAAATATACCAATTCAAAAGATGGAAATGACCTAACATATCTAGATGATTTTGATGTTTTAGCTTTATGCTCTTTTACTCTTTTTTCTAAATTATTTGTCTGACCAATATAAAGAGTATTTGAAGATGTACGGAGAATATAGACAAAATATGACATGGTTAATAACTTCCTTCGACTCTGGTTCAACTCTGCTCACCATTCGCTCAGGACGATTCAACTCATATTGAATCGAAACTTTTCCTACATTTTTAGTATGTTAAATAATGCGGCTATAGCCGTGAGCGAGCGCAGTGAGTCGAATCGGCTGCGGGGCAGGGTGTCTTTCGTTAAAACTTCAGAGCACCTTAAATTATCCTCAAATCATCTTTCGCTAAGACTACATTACTAATCTTTTATAAGTGAAAGCTTTACCTGACCCACTTTTTAGATAAAGTTCAAAATCTTTTGCTTGTTTTTCATTTGGAAAAGCACAGTACCAGACAAGTTTCCATGGAATTAATGGTTTTGTATAACTTGATTTTCCATCATTATGCTCTTTGATCCTTTTCTTTAAATCAGCAGTATAACCATAATATAGGGTGGTGGATTTTGAACTTTTCAGTATATAAACGTAATGCATAGATCGTCTGTAGCTTTAGCGAAAGACGAGCTGCGGGGCAGGGATTCGAACCCCAATACCGACATTCAGAGTGTCGTGTCCTACCATTAGACGACCCCGCATTGATCAAATATTTTTCCTTTCTCCTTGCTTCCGTACAACTTTTAACTTAATAAGTAAACGTACCAATTCTTCATGTCCTATTCGCCTTTGGCGAAATCCCGCCTCTGGCGGACCATTAGACGACCCCGCAATAGAAAGTGTTTATATTCTACTAAAATTTAGCCTTAATTACTAGGTTTTCTAATATTTATATTACATATCTTTAACACAATATTGACAATTATATAGTATGTCTATAATATGAAGAGAGGAGAAAAAAATATGTTGCCTAAAGCAAAAAGCAAAAAATTAATTAATGAGAAGGAATTTGCCAAAGTAGCAAAAAAAGTTAGAAAAAGCCTGGAGGAAGAAGAGAAGTACTTGAATGAAAAGAGATTAAAATATGGAGATAATATATCCTCCCTCCCTTATTGCCTTTCTTAAAAACAAACACCTTCTACTAGATACTAATATATTTAGAGATGCTGCAAATCAACATACTGTTTTTAGAAGCTTTTTTAACGAGTTAAAAAAGGCAGATGTAACCCTTACTACAATAAATTTTGTTAAATACGAACTGCTAAAAGGATCTGCCAGTGCCAATAAATACAAGGAAAAGGAGAAGCTAATTAACGACATAATAGATGTAACAATTCCAGTTTTACCTGAAAACTTTGATCTGACTTTTAAACTAATCCGCGAGTATGGAATTGATGGAACCGCTCTTGATGTTACGGATTTAATGTTAGGTTCAATGTTAATACAGTATAAGCAAAATATCTGCTTAATGACCCGCGATACTACAGATTTTCTACAAGACGTTTTTGAGTTACCATTTATAATAAATGCAAAGCACAATAAGGGAATTTTTTCGTACGGAATATATCAATATATAAAATGATTTAAGATAGAAAATATAAACTTTTGTTACAATGACCTGGAGAAGCTACACAACTTTCAGATAAGAAGACTTATAAAAATATTGTATGAAATTGATATTAATTGATGGTGGACCAGCTTCTGGAAAAAATACTTTAGGAAATTTGCTTGTTGAAAAATTTCAAAAACTTGAACAAAGGGCTGTACTTTTGGATTTAGATACTTATGTTGAGGAATTCAATCCTTCTTGGGTTTGGGAGGACAAAGAAAGAGAAAAAGAGGATCAATTAAATGCAAGAATAAATTTTGCCCAGGACATCAACAAATATCTTCAAGAAAACTTTATAGTAATTGCTATTGGTGAAAGATTTTTAACAAAGGAGAATGTGATTGCTTTTGTTGAAAAAGTAAAAATAAATTGTTCAGTTTATCTTTTTCATCTAAGCATTCCAATATCTTTAAGAAAACAGAGACTTCACAAACGGGGACCGCATTCGCTTATTGATTTAGAAAAAGATCAAAGAGACCGGGATGAAGTTAAGAGTTGGCCGGGATATGTTTATGAAAATATTAACTCTCCTGAAGAAGACGCTTCAAATTTATTTCAGCTTATTCAAAACGATAAAGGTTTATTTATTTTGCTTTGATGATTTAAATCATCAAAGCATTTGAGTATTTGTGGGATTAACCTTCTTCTAAGGTTACACCCTGTTACAAGGAGGCCAATTGCAGTTCTAAGCGGTCTAATGAACGGGGAAGAGGCAAAGGAGCTAGGTGTTGAATTTATTCTTCCAGATGTCACACATATTGAGGAAGTTTTAAATACATTATCCACCATAGAAGGTCAAGGAAGAATGTCTAAGGAAAGATTTTAAAATATTTTTGAAATAATAAACTTCCTAAACTATTTAGTTTTTAATAATGTTTGCTTGGATTGATATTTTAACTAAAAGATTGTAAGAAACAGGATAGAAAGAGATGAAGGGGAGTGATATTCCCGTGTATCATTTGGGGCTTCGAATCAATTAATCTTAAATTTTTTAAAAAGTAAGAATTATGAAAGAAAGTTTCCGAAGGTATTGATCAATTGTAAGAATTTGCTATAATGGTCATCATAATGGCTAATACAATTTTAGTTGTAGAAGACGACAACAGCGTCCAAAGTTATATCAGAGAACTCCTTTTAGACAATGGATATGCCGTACAATCTTCCCCTGATGGAATTGCGGCTTTAAATCTGGTTAAAAAACTTGAACCTGACCTTGTGGTGTTAGATCTAGGGCTTCCTAATATGAGTGGGGAAGCAGTGTGTATGGAGCTGAGAAAAAAATTTCCAAAACTTCCTGTGATAATATTAACAGCAAAGGATCAGGTGGCAGATATTGTTCATGGGTTTGATATTGGAGCAGATGATTATATTACAAAGCCATTTGTTGCAGATGAGCTTCTGGCAAGAATCAAAGCAAGACTTAGGCAGCCGGAAAGCGATAGTTCAAAGCTTAAAGTTGGAAATCTAGAGCTTGACAAACAAACCCTTGAGGTAAAAAGGGATGGAAAACTTATTCAACTAACTCCCAGAGAATTTAGGCTTCTTGAATACTTAATGCACAACAAAGGCAGGATACTAACCCGTGAGATGATATTAAACAGAATCTGGCTTTATTCGCCTGATATTGAGACGAGAGTTGTAGATGTGTATATGGGATATATCAGAAAAAAAGTGGATTCCGGCTATGAAAAGAATCTGATCAAATCAGTAAGAGGGTTTGGATATATGATTAAGGAGTAAAGGACAGTTAAGGTTATATATAAAATTCTCCGTGTAAGCCATTTAGTTGAGTTGGATTGGTTTTTTTTCTTTGTCTTTGCCACCTTCTCATATCTTTTTCCCTTTTCCAAGGTGGGGGGAAGGCAAGTTTTTTAATTAAACCCCTTTTATGTGTTCTTGTTATTTTTCCTTCTTCTCTCCTTTTACCACCTTTCTCTTTTGGTTCTGTTTCTTTATTAACACTAATTTCATTGTTTTCTCCTATAAATACATTGTGTTCACTTATTCCCCAACTTCTCAATAAAATCATCATATACCCTCTTTCTAATTCCTTTCTAACCTCTGGGTTTTTCTCAAGATATTTTGACGTGATTCTTTTTCTTTCTGTGGCCTTTGCGAATTTAAGCCTTGTTTCATCAGAACATTCCCACAGTATCTCAGGCAAAAACCTAATTAACACTTGATCTATTGCACCGTAGACTATCTGCGCAACATCTCTTCCTCCATTGCTTTTAACAAGATCCTCTATCGTAATGTTAGGATCATCTATTTTCATTCCCAACTCTTCTAATAAAGAAAGCGTAAGTTTTAAGTCTCTATCTGTAAAATTTCCACTTTTATACATTTTGTATGCTTCTTCTATAAATCCCCGTATAGCTGCTGCTTTCATGATTACGTTTAAATCTGAAGTTAAGGCAATAACATGATGATTTTCAGGAACTTCATTTGCCAACATCTGAACAAGTCCTCCTCCCATATTTAGTTTTATGGGCATCTTTCCTTCTGCAAACCGAGGGAAAGAGAAGTCATTTGGATCTTCAGGATGAGCATCTGTTATACCTAAAACCTCATATATTCCAACCGCAGTAACTGTCTTACCTTTTTTATCTTTTCCGGGCATTTCTTGAAGCCATTGTACTGCGTTCACCATCTGATCTGTGCCCGCCTGCGTGTATTTTGGCAAATCCTCCGGCGGAACTTCATTTACCCATTTGTCTTGGGGCATTTGACCCACTTCCTGGGCATTTTTCAATGAGTCTGAATTTGACATATATTTCAACATTAACCTTGCTTCTTTTTCTTCTAAAAGCGGAGCAAGAACCTGATTAAATACTTGAATTATTCCACTTCCCAGAGCTTCTTTACCTGCTCCTGTCCCGCCCATTATTACCAAAAAGTGCCTTTCTTGGGGCTTTTCTTGTATTTCATAAATCATTTTAGCAACATATTTATCCATTCCCTCTATGCTGAAAAACACTTCCATACCCTCTTCACCTCTCATCTCTGCTATCTTTTCCATAATCTGTATAAGTTCAAGGGACAATTCCATCTCTTGAGAAAACTCATAGAAACATGGAGGATTAAGAGATGAAGAGAAGGGTGGCTGTAATACCTCTCTTCTACTACCTATTTCAGGATTCATTTCAGATGGTAGCAAACCTAATACATTTTGAATGGGAGCATTTTCTCTTCTCATCATATCTTTATTTGCGGCAATAATATTCTTACTTTTGTTCCCTTATTTAGCTTTGATTGAACTTTTATGCTACCTTTATGTTTTTCAATTATGTTTTTTGCCAAAAACAATCCTATTCCCATTCCTTCATCAATTCCACTATCTGCTTTCTGAAATCCCTCGAAAATTCTATTAATATCTTTTCTATCAATTCCTTTTCCTTTGTCTACTATTTCTATAACAAAATTTGGGTCTCTTAAATATAAAGACATAAAAATAGGCTCCTCTGGGGAAGAGAATTTTACAGCGTTTTCCAAGAGATTATTAAACACCTGCACCAGCTTGTCATAATCACCAATAACAAAAGTGTTTTGACTGCTTAAACTATTCTTAAATATCAACTTACGTCCAGGATGTTCAAAACGGAAACCATAAACAACCCTATTAACAATGTCTAAAATACTATTTTCTCTAAGAAAATACTGCATTTGACCTGCTTTAATCCTGTTAACGTCTAATAATTCTTTAATTAAGTTTGTTAGCCTTACCCCTTCTTCATATACTATTTTTGCCCATTTAACTTCTGTACTATTGTCTTTGGAAAGCTTGTTATAAAGAAGCTGAGCATAACCGTTAATTGAAGTAAGAGGCGTTCTAAACTCATGAGAAGCAATAGACATAAACAAGTCCCGTGCTTCCAATGCCCTATTGGTTTCTTGATGAAGCTGTGCCTTTCTAAGCGCTAAAGTTGCCAGGGAACCATATAAATTTAAAATGTCTAATTCTTCTTGGGACATCTTCCTGTCTTTGTAAAAGAAAACAACAAGAGCACCAATAGATTGCTTTTTATATGAAAGGGGAATAAATAGGGTTGATTTGACTCCTTGTTTAATAATTTCCGGATGAGGTTTTGACATTTCTTCCAAATGAATCATAAAGGGAATCTGCTCATTAAGCGCTCTATAAGCGTATCCTTTGTCTCTTGGTTTTATTTTTCCAATCTTTTCTGACGTAGGAAAAAAAACTTTAAAGGTGTTTTTTATTGGTAAGACCATAGTAGCATCTTCTCCATCAACAACCTCCATTAATTCCCTAACAACAATTTTCCCTGTTTCTTCATATGTTAATGGTTCTAAGAAATTGAGTGCTGATTTATTTATTTTTTCTAAAATATTTTCTGTCCGTTTGTATGTATCCCTTGATTTAATGGCTTCACGCGCCTCACTTTGATACCTTGCCTTAAGGATAGTAAGGGTCGCCATTGAACCAAAAATTCTAAGCTTCTTAAGGTCTTCCCTATCATAATTGTTTATATTTTTAAACTGAACTGTAAGTACCCCTATCGATTTACTTTTGTAAGATAAAGGGATAAAAAGAATGGATTTTACTCCCAGTTTTATTAATTCAGGATGAATTTTACTGGCTTCGGTTATGTCAATTTTAAAAGGTTTGTTTTCTCTATAGGATTTGTAGGTAAATCCTTTTTTCCGCGCCTTAACACTGAAGAGGATTTCTGGTATTGCATATACTTTTTCAAATTCTCTTTTGTTTCTGATATATATTTCTCCATATTCTGCTTTTGTCAGATTAAGCGCCTCACTCATAATGGTTTTATAGGTTTTTTGAAGAGATAGTGGCTCTAAAAATTTTAGTCCTGTTTTGTTTATTTTTCCAATTAAGTTTTCCATATTCAATATTCTAGGCTAATCTTACCAAAATTACTTCATTATGTAAATCAATTAATATTCATTCTTAATTAATTCTTACAGTATCTTAACTACATCTTAATGGGAGAGAATTAATATTTGTACTTAACCTATCTCATTAAATTATAAGAGAAGGGAGGTGAGGATGTGGATATATTACTTTGGATTATATTGGGAGGAATAGTTGGCTGGGTAGCTTCTGTTATCATGAGAACAGGCCCAAGGTCAAATATGGTAATGGATGTTTTGCTTGGAATAATAGGAGCCGTGGTGGGAGGATTCATAATGACTCTTTTGGGACAACCAGGAGTTACAGGCTTTAACCTTTATAGTATTATAGTTGCCATACTTGGAGCAATAGCTGTAATTTGGATAGGAAGAATAGTTTATAGATAGCAATTCAAAAAAACCAGGCAATACAAATATTGCCTGGTTTTTATATATCTTCACAATTATCTTTGTCTTTAATGAAATCAAAACTACCTAAAGAACTGGTGTTTTAAAGAGGATTATAAAAGATTTAATAAGATCTTTTTCTTTTATTCTATGTAATAATTTTAATATTTTTTTACCCATATGTACAACTAAAACATTAACTAATATTTATGATCACACAGATTACGATACATCCGTCAAATCCAAAAGTAAATCTTTATGGATATCGCGGATCAATAATCCGTGCAATTTAGAGACTATAATACTGTCAAGAATGACTGGGATAACACTGGTTGGTAGGGTAGAACCGAGAAGCTTATTGGATTTTTTGGTGAAGCAACTACCCTAATTTACATACCGGTAGTCCTCTATCCTTGGACAACCCAGCTCTACTCCCAACCCCTAGCTTTCAAATATTTAGTTAATTTCATTTTTTATGTTTGTCTCTGAAAAGTTCTTCCAGCAAAAAGCAAGATAAGTGCGCCAATTACTGCAATGATAAGAGAACGGATATCAAAACCTGTTAATGGTATTCCAAAAAGGAAATTTGAAAGAAAACCTCCCAGTAAAGCTCCAACTATCCCCAAAATTATTGCACCAAAAATTCCTCCCCTTGATGGTCTTGGGTCCAAGAAGTTTGCAATAACCCCTACTATTAGTCCAAATAGGATCCAGGTTAGGATATTCATATAAATTAATAATACATTTGTAGATTAAGATAATCCGCAAAATAAGGTAAGGATACAGAAAGAGTTCCTTATTTTTGTTATGGAGATATTGATGGTGTAAAAGTGGGTGAGAGGAAAGATGTGACTGTAGAAGTTGGAACAATGGTGTTTATAGGAGTTTGTGTAGGGAATGAAGGTATATTGGTTGAATTAACAGGTGATGGGATAGATGTAGCGGGTACTTGAGGTATGGTTTTAACCACCGATGGTGACCTATTCTGAGAACCGTTGTTAACCCTTGTAGAACAAAGGTAATCCGGCTCTGTACCCTGTACAAAATATTCCCTAAAACCTCCAGATGATGTTGCGGCTTTTGAAGACAGCTCAAAACTCCGGCAAACGGAGCCGATTACTATCCCGTTAGGCGGATCAAATGTCTCTATATTTGTTCCTTCTGAAAATTTTTCCATAAGACTTCTCCAGACGGGTGCGGCCCCCAGGGATCCGGCTATACTATTCATTGGCCTATTGTCATTATTTCCTACCCATACCCCGACTGCCAAAGAGGGGGTATATCCTATTGTCCAGGCATCGCGGTAATCTTCTGTTGTGCCTGTTTTTACAGCAGCAGGTTTTGATATTGTTAACGTATTACCAAATACTTCAGCTCTTGCTTGATTATCTGAAAGAATTGATGATATTAAAAAGGCGTATTTGGAATCTAAAATATTCTCGTTTTTCGGTTTGTATGAATAGATCTTCTTTTCTTCCTTGTCTTTAATTTCTAGCATGAAGGCGATGTCATTTTTCATTCCATTATTGGCAAAAACAGCGTAGGCACTTGTCATCTCCAAAAGTCTTACTTCTCCCGCTCCAAGAGCCAGAGACAAACCGTAATCAGAAGTATTTGTTAATGTTGTAAGTCCTAATCTCTGCGCCATCTCAAGGGCCTGATCAATTCCAAGTTTTGACATTACCTCAACTGAAGGAATATTTAGAGAGTTTGACAAAGCGCGTCTTACCGTCACCGGGCCTCTATATCTACCGTCATAATCTTTAGGCTTGTAACCCCCACCAAAATCTGTTGGTCTGTCTTGCAGTATTGTAGCGGGGGTAATTATTCCCTTTTCAAAAGCCGCCGAATAGTAAATTGGCTTGAAAGAAGAACCGGGCTGTCTTAGACTGGTTGAAACATTATATTTCCCAAACTCTTCATCATACCAATCATAGCTTCCCACTAAGGCTTTCACTTCTCCTGTTTTTGGATTTATCACAACTGCAGAGCCATTTGAAGCACCTGACACCCTTAAATTTTCAACGTTATTCTTGACTGTTTCTTCTGCAAACTTTTGCCAATCTGGATCTAGAGTTGTTTTTACCTTAAAACCTGACCTAATAATATTTTCTTCTCCAAAGCTCTTTACTAATCTATCTCTTACCATTAAAGCAAAGTGAATACCGATTGAGTTATATTCTTCTGATGATTTAAATGTTAGTTTCTGTTTTTTGGCATTTTCTTTCTGCTTTTCTGAAATATATCCCTGATCAACCATTTTTTGTAAGATGTTTTTTTGTCTTGCTTTATATCTATCTAGATTATCATTTGAAAAATCAGAAGGAGCGGGAAGTAAGGAGACAAGAAAACTAGATTCGGCAAGAGTTAAATCTCTTGCTTTTTTACCAAAATACGCTTCTGATGCCTGCTCTACTCCAAAGGCTCCTTTGCCAAAATATACAGAGTTTAAATACATTTCTAATATTTCTTTTTTGCTATAATTTCTCTCAAGTTCCAGCGCCAATACTACTTCCTGTACTTTTCTTAAAAAATCTTTTCTAAATGTAAGCAGAGAGTTTTTTATTAATTGCTGACTTATTGTTGAACCACCATAAGCGAATCTTCTCTCTTTTATATCCAATATAACCGAGCGGATAATTCCTCTAAGAGAAAATCCCGGATGTTTGTAAAAATCTTTGTCTTCTGAAACTATTATTGCTTGCTGTAGGTAAGAGGGAATTTGAGATAAGGGAGTGAATGTTTTAACTTTGGCTTGATAAAAGTAAAAAAAAGGTTTTTCTTGTCTGTCTAATAAAACCAGTCCTGTATCACTTCTATTCATTATGCTCTCTTTAGTTGTTAAATCCTGGGCAAAATAGAAGTATGTGAAAACAGATGTAAAAAAGAAGAGAGTAAAGAAAGTTAAAAAAATTACCAAGAAGCTTTTTAACAAAGATAATACGATTCTCAATGTTTTTTTTGTTTTCATGAAAACAAACTTAAGTTCTCTTAAATAGTAGCTGAAGTCTATTGATCCAAGGTAAGATTAATGAAAAAAGAAGGTAAGAAGACTCGAAGATCAGTCATTAAATAAGTTATGAAGAAACAAGAAAACAACGCACCAACGCATACCTAAGTACACCTTCAAGTACACCTTGGAGGTGTCTTAGCTAGGTCACCCCGGTATATTTTTATTTTTCTAGGATCAGATGCTTAATCTTGCCAAGTTCCCTTTGATAATCAGCTTGATCAGTAATAAATTTTTTATAATCTTCTGTATCTTTGAAATGGGATAGAATTATTTCTTTATTACAAATCTCATCTTTCACTTCCCCTAAATATTCAGGCAATGATGACCATTTATAATCTAAGAGCGCATCAATATCTTTAACAATAAATGAAGTATGAGGATTAATATGAATATATCGATTAACGTGCAATAGCTGTTCATCGTCTTCGATTCTAACTGCTTTAAACTGACCTTGTAGCAGATGTCCTATTCTCTTATATTTAATATTTAAATATTTTGTAAGACTGTTTTGAAAATCACTCATAAATTTTGAAATTCCGTTATCCTTTAATTGTTTTATCAATAAATGGAAATGATTGGGCATAAGGTTGAAGCTTGTAATTTCTACAATTTTATTATTTTCTTTTTTAAGATTTTCTAAATATTCTGTTCTTTTTTCATTTGATAAGATTAAAAATTTTGAAAATCTTATCCTAATGTTCGCAAAAGAATAAAAATTTATTAAATCTTTGCCACGTGCGTAGTCTTTTATTGCTAAAAATATTGGCTGTTTATTAATCCCTCTGTTAAAAATATGGTAATACTGATCTGTTATTAAAGGTACTGTTCTTGCAGGCATAGGTATTAATGTTGCTAATATTTATAGCGTAGTATATTTATACCGAGGTGTCAAGAGAAATACACCTCCAAGGTGAGACTGACCAATCTGAAAAGATCTCTTTACTTCAAAAAAATTCTATGAGATGATAAATTTATCCTTATGAATGATTGTGGTTTAGCTGCTTTCTTTTTTGCAGGGATTATTTTTGTTGTAATTGTTGCATTATTTCTGGTTAGTTTTGTCTTGGGTATTGTTACTTCCTCTAGTTCTCAAAAAAGGCCAATTCAATTTTTGATCAGTAGTCTTGTCTTGTTCTTGCTTTCTCTTTTTTCAATGGCTCTTTTTTCTTCTTCTTGTAAAAAAACTTCAACTCTAGAGATTTTTAGAGAAAATCTGCATTTCATGCTTTTATTATTTATGGGCTTTTACATTACGATGTATTGTGGAGTTTTTATCCGTCATTTAACTACTTTTATTTTTAAAGGAAAAGTGAAAGAAGAAAGAACAGACAAACAGGTAGTTGAGAATCTCTCACGAAACAAAGAAAAAGCAAAAGTCCGCACTGAATTTATTGCTATTTTAATTATTGCGGCTGTCTTTTTAATCCTAAGCTTGATTACTCAAGCTTTATCAAGTAATACTAAAGAAGATAGTGTATCTTCTACAAACCAAGTCATTTCTTCAACGCCAGTTGCTAAAAAATGGATCTTAAAGAGAAATTCAGAGGGTAAAGAAGAAAAAATTTTTACTTTTTCTCAACCAGGCCATGACTATTATAAGCCCTATCTTTTAACTTGGAATGATTATCTACTTTTTTACGATACTCCCGCCTTAACTCAAGGCTCGGGAATATCTCAAACTCCTTATGTCTACAGCTACAATACAAAAACAGGTGAAACTAAAATAATTTTTGATGAAGAAAATTTTAAAAATCAATTTACACATCCAAAATACAAAAAAGGGCTACATAATATATTTGATTTTCAGATAATAAACAATACTTTGTTCTTTTCTCTTGGTGGATTATTAGAATATGCTTATGCTGCAGCTTTCTGGATAGATCTTCCCCCTACTGGTAAAGCTCAAAAATTAGTAGACACGATGGCAGCAGGAATAGTAAAAGTAAAAGATCAATATTTACTTCTTAGTGGAGAAAAAGATTATTTACTTGATATACAAAATAAAAAAGTGAAACAATTTGCAGATAATGATAAAGGAGATGTTATATTAGGAATAAATACTAAAAATAGAGCAATCATTGCAAGTTCTGAATATTCCAATGATTTGAAGAAAAAATTATATAAAAATATTCAAGCAACAAGTCTAACTACCCTGCTTACATATGATCTTATTAGTAATGAACAGATGCCCAAAAACATTATTGACATCGTGTATTATGATAAAACTGAGAAAGTATTTTTGACTAGTTCTGAATCTTTATATGTTTTTTATTTGAATACCCTTAAGATGGAAAAGGTCTTAGATTACCCTGATGAGATCCTAGTAAATGGAAATGGATCACCTTCATTCAGAGGACTTGATAATACTAATGTGTGTGTGGGAGAAGAAAATTGGATACTGATTGATCTGAACACTAAAGAATTAGCAGATAATACTTTATGCTCGAGCTTACTACAACCCTATAGATTGTCTTATCCTGTTCAACAATCAAATGTATCCCTCCCACCCAATTACCAATTAGTATTAGAATAATGGATACTTTCGGCTTGTGCTTGCTATTAAACCTTTAATTCTTTATTTTCCCTAATCATCAAAATGTGTACCTAAGTAAGCACAGGCATAGTTCACTTCGGAGGTGTTTTAGCTAGGTCACCTTGGCAAAAATTGAAATGATTATGTTGTTGAATAATTGATGGTAAGAGGAATCAATGATTTTTATACCGAGGTGTCAAGGGAAATACACCTCCAAGGTGAATTGGGGAGAATTGAGAGAATAAAATGAGCTTGTGAGGGCGGAATTGTGAACTAGTGTGAGTTGTAAAGACTGCAACTGAAATGTAAAGAGAGTGAAGAAGGTTAGTTCCAGAACTTCCAGGTACTGTATTTTGTTTGCAACTCTTGTTCTGTGATGTTTACAGAAGCCAAGTTTGCTTGTTTATTAAAACCTATGTCTAATAGTTGCGAGGCCCAAAGATCCCTATCTATTACACCAGGAGCTCCCAAAAGCACAACTAAAACTCTCTTATTCTCCCTTTCTGACATAACTATAGTTGTGTAGCCTGCTCTGTCTGTGTTTCCGATTTTTATACCTTTAATGTTTGGATAGACATCTAAAAGACCGTTCCAATTATAAAGATCGAACTGCTTGTGGTTTTCATTTTCTGACAAAAACTCATAATCTTTTCTAACGGTTTCTGCAATTAAAGGATAATTCTTTAGTGCATATCCTGAGAGAACAGCAAGATCATACGCTGTACTATAGTTATTCTCTGAATCAAATCCCTGTGGATTGTCAAATCTGGTATTTTTTAAACCAATAAAAGATGCCTTGCCATTCATTGCTTTTATAAAACTTTCTTTGCCATATTTATTATCTATGCCTTCCTTTATAACCTCTGCCGCATCATTTGCAGATGTTAATAGAGTTGCCTGAAGCAGTTCTGAAAGTGTCATTTTTTGTCCCTCCACTACTCCTATTTTTGTTGGGTTAATCATAGCCGCACCTCCGGAAACACTAAATATCTCCTGAGGAGAAGCAAGATCTAAAGAAACAATAGCTGTCATTATTTTAGTAAGAGATGCTACTTGTTGTTTTTCTGACATATTTTTTTCAGCTAAAATTTCTCCTGTGTCGTAGTCAACTACTACATAACTTGTATTGGTGTTAAAAGATGGTTGTATATTTATATTATGACTAGAACCTCCGTCTTTTCTTAATTGAAAATCGTTGGTTTTGTCTTTTATCTTTTCCTCTACTATGCTGTTTGAGATATTGAATATATTTACCTGAGATTTTTGCACCTGATTAGTTGCGGACTGGAGAAATTGAGGGGGCCTTAATCCTAGTTGAGATAAAAATATACCAAGAAATCCTGCTACAAAACCGATCCAAAAAATTTTCCAGTTTAAAGACTTTATTTTATTACTTATTAGACTTCTTTTTATATTCATATATTTTTGATATTAACCTTCCTACTTGCAACATTATTTGAAGTTTTCTGCCCGAATTTGTCTTTCAAAAGCTCCCAGAGCTCACTTTTTCCTTCATCAAACCCCAATGCCCAGATACCTATACCACCAAGCTTTTTATCTTTAGCAAAATCGTACTTTATTCCTAAAGATTTCTGATCGTCTACAAATGCCATTCTCCATACATAGGAATTACTATCAATATATGCTTTCCAGGAAACCTTTCCCTTATCATCCCAACCCGATAAGGCATTTGATGAATTACCATCTTCTACATCTGAATATGTCTGAACCATTGATCCTCTCCAGTACGGAAGTGTTTGAGCTTTTACTCCTGGTTCTGAAACAAGATAATTGTATCCATAATAAGGAACGCCAAGGATTAACTTTTCAGAAGGCATATGCTTTAGAAAATCTTCTACTGCTGAGGAAACATCGTACCAATACTCACCTTCTTTATGTCCATAGAGCGGGGATGTTGGCATTGCACTGTCGGAGCTTGCGGTTGCAAAATCGTAGGCCATCATAAATATTCCGTCGCTATTTTTTGATAATGATTGAATATCGTATACCTTTGGCTCTTTAATTGCAGATGCATAAACTGAAACTGTAACTTTTGAATTAGGTACTTCCTTATGCATTTTCTTTGTAAAATCTGCAACAAAAGTACTAAACTTATTTCTATACTCCTGTCCCGGATCACCTGTATATTCAAAGTCAATATTTACGCCATCTATTCCTCTTTTTTTAACTAGTTCCGTTGTTTGGTCAATTGCTCTTTTCTGAGCTGTATCACTATTAAGAAATGCTTCAATGTCATAATTGTTCATTTGGGTAATGGTTAGCACTACTCTAGTACCGTTATTATGAGCTTTTTTAAATAATTCTGTTGCCTTGTCGCCTTTAAAGGCGTAATAACCATCCCCTTGTATTAGGTTACCATCAGCAGCAACGGGAATATCAAAATATGCAAGGGTCGTTAGAACACTGTAATCAATATTATCAAGCTTGGTGAAATTCCAATATGGCGCGAATCCAAAAACTTCATATTTATTGTCATCGACTGCTGTTGAAGTAATACTGTTAAAAGAAGGGGCTAAAGGAGAAATTATGCTTGCTTTATTATAAGAACTTGGTTCCATAAATAGAGCTGAAAATAGATAAAATAAACCAATAGCGAAAACAAAAAGCTTCTTTTTATTTTCTGGCGTGTTAAGCCTTTCCTGAATTATTGAGAAAAAAGGATTTTGTTTTATTCTGCCTAAAAATTTATCTGCTAAACTTTTTAGGTTATTTTTTTTACACCGGTCTATGTCTAGGTCTGTATTTAGTATATTCATTAAGATTTCCACTACTCCTTTTTGAAAAATATGATTAAATAATAATATCTTTTTCAGGAGTAAGATTTCCTGAAGTTTTTTGAATAAATTCTTGAGGCTAATTTGAGCGTGTGAAGTATACCAAAATCGTGGGTGACTGTCAAGCACGGGCATATTAAGATTTCATCAAAAATATGTAATAAATAAGATACAAATTTAGTTCAAATATTAGTTAATTTTATCTTTAAGATATGATTTACCAGGCAAATTTTATAAAAGAAAAACGATCTTAGTGGCCCAGGACCTCTTGGGATGTTTTTTAGTTCATAACTCATCTGAAGGGAAAACTGTTGGAAGAATACTTGAAACAGAGGCTTATCTGGCTAGAAACGACACCGCTTCTCATTCCCTTAAAGGCAAGACTAAAAAAAATCAATCAATGTTTGAGCAGCCTGGAACGGCTTATGTGTATTTTATTTATGGTATGCTTTATTGTTTTAATGTTGTCGCAATTCCAGGAGAGGCGGTTTTGATAAGGGCTATAGAACCAATAGATGGTATCAAACTAATGAAAAAGAGAAGATGAGTTGGTAATATTTATAATCTTTGCAATGGTCCAGCTAAACTTACAGAAGCGTTTAAGATTACAAACAAACTAGATGGAACAAGCTTGATTAATGGACCCGTTAATATTTTATCTAAAAAGGCCTATCCTGAAGCTAACAGAAACAAGCGGGAAATAATATTTTCAACAAGGATTGGAATAACTAAGGCAGGTCATTTGCCTTTAAGGTTCTATATTAACAACAATATATTTATATCAAAAAGTCTAGAATAGTTATTCTCTCTTGAGTACTGGAAGACCTGTTCTTGGATTTTCTACCACCATGAACCCTTCAGGAACACTATCTATAGAGTTTTCAGTAGGTTGTCTTGTAAAATAATAGATAGTTTGTTCTCTTCCACTACCTCTCAATATTACTTTCTTTGAATTTAAATAATACTTTGTCCCTTTTGCATTTGTGTGTTCAAAAGCCATATAATTAGTTGATTAGTTCTTAAGCGTCTAGCGTTTAGTTAAGTAATTTAATTAACTGATACAACTTAACGCTAACTTAACGCTTTCAAACTAAACGCTATTTTTCACCTCCTTCCCTAAAACTTTATTTTTCTCTAATATCTTTTTCATCTTTGTTGATTTCTTCTCCCAAATCTAATTCTTTTGGATGCTCCTCATCCGCATCTTCATAAAGACCCGCCTCATGGGCATTATCTAAAACATTGTCGTCGGCATCTGGCGTAGTCATATCTCCACTTATAGATTCTTCTCCTTTTACATTTGGAGGTTTAACATCTCTATGTTTCCTATCATGAGATATAACTTTTTTTCTTGGCATGATTAGATTATAATCTTTTCAATAGTTTTAATTATACTCTTATTCTGAAACCGTAATCATCCTATTATCTTAAGTTAAGATAACAAATAAAATAATGTAAGGATAAAGAAAGAGTGTAATCTGGAATAAATCTGAACAAGATTATTGAGATTCAGTCCCTTTAAGTTATATAATCATTTTATGATAAATTTTGATGAATTTCAAAGGGTAAATCTGAGAGTGGTAAAAATAATTGAAGCAGAAAGAGTTGAAGACTCAGATAAGCTTGTTAAATTGATCGTGGATCTGGGGAATGAAAAAAGGCAAATAGTTGCTGGGATTGGAAAGAAATATGAACCAAACCAATTAATAAACAAAGAGATAGTGATAATTGCCAATCTTGAGCCGCGGGAAATAATGGGTCTTGAAAGTCAAGGAATGCTGCTTGCCGCTAAGAATCAAAACAACCAACCCGTACTTATTGTTCCAGATGAGGAAGTTTCACCTGGAGAAAAAATATCTTAAAACATGACTAAGACTAAAGATGATAACCAACTGAAGATAAATGTTAATCCTCAGACTACCCCAATTCTTTATACAGATATGGTTTTTATCAATGTTAATACCGATGGAACAATAATCGATGTTTGCCAAAAGATAGGCAGTGAAAAGAATTTTCAGGTTGTGGCAAGAATTGGAATGAGCAGGGAACATGCAAAAAAATTTGTAAAAAGACTGTCAGAACTTTTAGCATTAACCCTTGGACAATCTAAAACAGGAGATAATAATTGATTAATTAAGGTTTAGGAATTTGATTATGTAGGGCTTGAAGACTAGGCCTACAACTATTAAGTATCCTATCAATACTAAAAGAACCATTCCTGCAGCGACATCTTTGGCTATTTTTGCTTCTAGGGCATGTTCACGGGTTACAAAATTTACCATCTCTTCTATTGCCGTATTGATCATTTCAGTGCAAGCAAGAAGTAAGATCATTACTCCTAAAATTCCTTTTTCAAAAGTATTAACCTGAAAGAAAAAACTTGCTCCAATCACAACAGTTGACATCAAAAAATTTATTTTTAGATTTTGGTTGTTTTTAAAGGCAAACCGTATTCCTTCAAAAGCGTATCCAAAAGATTTTACAAGCTTATCACTGTTTATCATATATTAATTATATCTCATTTTAGTAAAAATATTTACCGGTTAAAAATGTTAAAAAGGTTATTAAAATACCAAGAAAACCTCCAATTACCGCTTCATTAACTGTGTGTTTTCTAAGGACTATTCTAGACCAGATAGTTAAAGGAATAATAAAAATTGTAGCCAAAAACCCTTCTATTCCCAATAAAATAGCAATGGCGGTTACAAAAGCAGAAGCTATTGCACAATGTATACTGACTTTTATAAATTTATTTACAATATTAAAAAGTAGAATTCCCAATACTATACTAAAAGCAATAATAGATAAAGGGAAAAATATTCCCTTGAAGAAAAGGGCGATAACAAAATATGATAAAGAGAGGATATATAAAATAAAAAATAATCTATTTCTTTCATTTCTAACTGAAACATCCTCATCTGAGAAAGCTCCCCTTAATCTTCCAAATAAAATTAATATTATTCCCATAAATATAAAAGCAGAGGAAAATACTTCCCACTTTATTGCATAAAAATGGTTTGCGGTTATTTTGTAGACAATAACATAGGGCATGATGAGAAAAAAGACTATTGGATGGAAAATATAAGATATAAATTTTGCAAATCTTGTCATTAGACTAAACTTTTAAGACATTTTACCGTTTCTTCTTTTCCAAGAATTTCCAATGTTTCAGGCAAAGGCAATCCTTTTTCTTGACCCGTTACAATGCCGTAAAGAACAGGCATTCTTATTTTATAGTCCTGCATTATATTTTTAAAAACTAAAAATATATTATCCTTATTCCAATCTTTTATTTCCTTAAGCTGGGTGATTAAAGCTTTTGCGACAGATCTTTTATCATCTTCTAATATGTATTTGGGGTTTTCAAAGAAAACTTGAGCTAATGTAAAAAAATCTTTTAAAGTACTGATTCTGCTCTGGGAAAGAATAACTATTCTTTCAAAAATATCTTCATCCTCATAGTCCTTGTTTTTTTCTATTGGGTGTTTTAGGAGATTATGATTATATTCTTTAAGTCTTTTAGACAATTCCTTAACTGTTAATTGTCTTATATAAATTCCATTCATCCAATTTAATTTATCAAAATCAAAAATTGGACCTACTGGACTCAGATCTTTTAACTCAAATAGCTCTATAAATTCTTCCAAGCTAAATACCTCTTCTTCTTTTGGGTGACTCCAGCCTAAATGAGCTAAATAATTCAATATTGCTTCCGGAAGATATCCTTCTTCCTGATACCAGGCAACATTTGTGTGACCATGTCTTTTTGAAAGCTTGGATTTATCAGGATTTCTAAGATCTGCTGTATGGAAAAATAAAGGCTTTTCCCATCCAAAAAAGTCATAGAGAAGAATATGTTTTGGACTTGAAGAAATCCATTCCTCTGCCCTAACAAGATGAGTTATTTCCATGAGATGATCATCTACAACAACTGCCAGGTGGTAAGTTGGAAAACCGTCTGACTTAATTAAAACTTGATCATCTATTAAATTTGATTCAAACTCAATTTCTCCTCTTATTTCATCTTTTACAATTATTTTTTGATTCTCTGGAACCTTGAGACGGATTGTGTAAGATTCACCTTGTTCTACTTTTTTCTTTGCTTCTAGTAAAGAGCTATTGCGGCAGCACTTGTCATACATTAACGGTTTTTTTTCTGCCTGTTGAATCTTACGGACCTCTTCAAGCCTCTGGGGCAAACAAAAACAGTAATAAGCATTGCCCTTTCCTACAAGTTCTTCTGCATATTTTTTATAAATCCCAAGTCTTTCCGACTGACGGTACGGACCGTACAATCCATCTTTTCTGGGACTTTCATCTTCTTCTAGATTAAACCAGTCTAAAGCTTCATATATTTTTTCTTCTGCACCTTCTACAAATCTTTTCCTGTCTGTATCCTCTATCCTAACTATAAACTGACCGCTATTTTTTTTGGCAAATGCATAGTCAAATAAAGACTGATACACTGTTCCAATATGTGGATAGCCTGTGGGAGAAGGAGCTACTCTTGTCCTAACATTTATCTTTTTATCTAAATCTAAATTTACAATCATACTATTATACTTGTTAGATTGTCATCGCGAGCGATCCGTCAGACGGAGAGCGCGGCGATCTCAAAAACTTTGATCAAAAGATTGCTTCGTCGTTTTACTCCTCGCAATGACAATTAAAGAATATTCAATTATATAAATTATGCTCCACTTGCATGATAGCGTAAATTTTTCATATACTCAAGGTATGTTGTCTTTAGCACAAGCTACAAAAGAAACAAGACTTTTAATAAAATTCTCCGCAATTTTTTTAGGAATAATAGTTCTTCTGCTTTTATTGTTTAGATTTGGAAACTATTTACTATTACAAATATCTCCTCCTGTCCCATCAGCTCCTGAAGAAAGATTTGGAAAGCTTCCATCTTTAAATTTCCCAAATCAAGAAGAATATAATATTGATTTTGTAATTAATACGGTTTCCGGTTATTTGCCGGTTTTTCCCGATAGAATTAACATATATAAGATTAAAAAGGGAGATGCAGGATTATTTAATCTTCAAAGTGCAAGGAATAGTCTGACAAATATTGGCTTTGATCAACAAGAAACAAAAATTTCTGATACTGTTTATAGGTGGGGTGATAAATCAAAAAACCTTACCAGGCAGATTGAGTATGATATTATTTCTAGAAATTTTAACATTTATTCTGACTATCTAGATAATAAGAGTCTACTTGCAAATCAAGGACTATTGCAAAGTCAAGGAATTACTGATATTCCGGTTAACTTTTTAAAAACGATAGGAAGTGACTTAAACGATTTGGATCTAAGTAAAACAAAATTGTCATATTTTAAACTTGATAGTAAAGACTTTATTGAGGTGGGAGATAAATCTTTGGCACAAATAGTCAAGATAGGTCTTGTACAAGCTCCGATAAATAATGTTGACATATATTATTCTGATTTTACCGGTTCTGATATGAATTTCATAATTGGAGAAAGAGAGAGAAGACTTGAGATTCTTGAATCAAATTTTACTCATTTAACTCCTGATACAAATAAATTCTCAGAGTATGCAATAAAAACATCCCAACAGGCTTTTAAGGACTTAGAGGAAGGTGAGGGATATGTTTATAATCCAAAAGGAAAAACAAAAGTAGATATTAAAGATGTCTATATAGGTTATTTTCTTGGAAATGATGAGAATCAGGAATATTTATATCCAATCGCGGTTTTCTCAGGGAACGACTTCCTAGCCTACATCAGCCTATTGCCTTAGCTTCTAATATTTTATTAACTCTATGTTTTTAATGACTTTGTTGATGAGGTTTTGGGTATCATAAAATCTATCTTCACTTTTTAAAACGGTTAAGATATAGGACTTTCCCTTATAAACAAATGCTGTGACAAGAACACCTCCTGCCTCTTCTGTAAAACCTGTTTTGACTCCTTCTATCCCTTCTATGTCTAAAAGCTTATTTAAATTTTGAAGATTATAATAATTTGCCTTGTTTTGACCGTAAATTCCAATTGATTTTGTTTTAACAATTATTTGAAACATTTTATTTTCAAGAGCGTATGAAGCAAGCCGTGCAAGATCAAAAGCAGTTGTATAATTTGCATCTTCATAACCGCTTGTATCAACAAAATATGTATTGATAAGCTTTAGATCTTTTGCTTTTTTATTCATCTTTGTTATAAAAGTGTTAATTCCGCCTGGATAATTACTTGCCAAAACATAAGCCGCATCATTCCCTGAAGGAAGCAGTAACCCATATAATAAGTTCTGCACTTTTATTAAATCTCCTTCTACAATTCCCATCTTTGATCCTTTAACCATATTTACATTCTGTGTACTTAAATACTCATCTAAATCATAATATTCAAGAGAAACAAGAGCAGTCATAATCTTTACTGTAGAAGCGGGAGCAAATCTTAGGTTTTCATTCTTTGAAAAAACTATGGTCCTTGAATCTTTTTCATAGACTATATAAGATCTTGCTGTAATATCAAACTTGGGGGTGCTACTTAAGAAAGGAAGGGAATTTATCCTAACATCTTTAATGCTTAGATTGTTAACTTTATTTTCTTCTATTTTATTTAGATAATAAAATAATAAGATCACTAATAATAAGTTGATCAAAAAAAGAAGAACTATTCCTTTTTTAAGCTGAGGCTTAAATAAATTCTTTAAAGCAATACAAAATTCACGCCGAAGGCTAACAAGACTTAGACGGAAATTTGTCATTGCCAGACTAAAGCCCGAAGCAATCTCTAAAATTATAGAGATTAAGTACCGAAGTTCTTTTCCGGTAAAACTTTTCTTACTTTTCTTTTCTTTGTTGTTTTTCTTGGATGACGGATAATCTTTCATCTACCCTTTCCATATCCCGTGGGAAAAGCGAAGCTTCCCTAACATTTGCAAGATCAAGAAGCTTCATTGTAATTCTCTCAAGTCCAAAAGAAAATCCGCCTTCTGGAGGCATCCCATATTCAAACGCCTGAAGATAAAGACTAAAGTCTGCTGGATTTAAACCTCTCTCTTTTATTTCCTTAACAAGCTCGTCATAATCATTTATCCGCTGGCTGCCACTGAGTATCTCCACTCCTTTAAAAATTAAATCATATGAAAGACTATATTCCGGATTTTCTGGATCAGGAGCTGTATAAAAAGATCTTTTTTTTGTTGGGTAATGAGTGACCGTAACAAAATCTGATTTTTTTTCTTCCCTTGCCCAAAGCCAAATTTCTTTCTCATCCTCTGGTGCAAGATCTTTTTCAGACCTCACATCTCTTCCTGTTCTTTTAAAAATAATTTCCTGCGCTTCTCTCATTTTAAGTCTTGGAATCTGATCCGGAACAAGAGGTAATTCTTTGGCAAATGAAAGAATAGCATCAGCATATTTTTTAACAGCTTCTGAAATAACGTAAGCTCCAACAAATTCAAGCGCATCTAAAAGCTCGTCAAAGCTATTAATAAACGCTATTTCACAATCCATTTGAACAGTTTCCGTTAGATGTCTTGTAGTAACTGAAGGTTCTGCCCTGTAAGCATGAGCTATGGTATATACCCTTTCAAAGACCCCCGCCATAATCTGCTTATACAACTGTGGACTTTGCGTAAGATATGCTGGAAAGCCATAATAATTAACCCTAAACACCTCTGCTCCACCCTCTGTTGCAGATGCGGCAATTGTTGGAATAAAGATCTCTGTACAATCAAGTTTTTTTGCCGCTTCACGGAAAGCATCAGCAATAGCTTCTTGAACTTTAAAGATTTCCTGTTGTTTTGGGTGTTTTAAGGTAAGAGACCTATGGTCAAAAAGGGTAGGAAGTTCTAGTTTCAATTCTTTTTTGGTCATATCAAAAGGCAGGGTTTTTGCCTTTGATAGAATTTTCATTTCCTTTGCTTCTATTTCTACAATGCCAGTTTTAATTTCTTTATTTATTGCTCTTTCCGGTCTTTTATTGACAATGCCCACCAACCCTACTGCATCCTCAGGCTTAAGCTCTGTGCCAACATTGAAAGCTTCCTGAGAAACTTGAGCATTTACAACAACTTGTATCAATCCTTTACGGTCGCGTAAATCCAAGAACACAAGCTTTCCGTGGGTCCTCACTCTTTCAACCCAACCTTCAAGAAGTACTCTCTGTCCAACTTTTTCAATTGTCTCTGTAGTTAAGGTTCTTTGCATGAAATATAAGCTTATGTTAGTTTGTGATTAGCTAGTTGGTGGAAACTAGTAATTGAGTAATTAGTAAATAGTAATTAAGTAATTCTCTAACTAACTCTGAGCCAATAACCAACTAACTATTTTAACTTTTATATCATACCTTTTTTTTCTTGTATTGACAAGGCGGTTTTTATCTTGTACTATATTTATGTAATTATGGAAACTTTTCAACAATATACAGCACAACACTCCTGCATCTCTAAGAATAGATAGAGAGGGAGATTTTGTGCATTGTTGAAAAGTCATTATCAAGATCTCCCAGCCAAAAAGCGGGAGATTTTTTTTGGGAAAAAATATGAGCTACAGAGAAATATTGTCACATCGTAATTGTTTTGGCTTGTCTGATGAATGGGTTTATTGTGGGCCATATAGGCAGGCCACAAGAGAAGAAATAAGAGATCCTAATTGTGAGATTTTTCCTTCTGAAACGGGAGAATTACTGGTGCCTGTTAGAAAAAATAATCACCGCTCGAACGGAGAAGCTTCAAGCCCACAAGAATATGTTCTAACCGAAGGGATACCTAGAGGAATATAAAAAAAAATAAAGTGAAAATATTTATTTGTTTGTTTCTATATCTCTAATCTTTAGTTGTAGTTTTTTGGTCCCATTCCAGGTGTCTAAACTAATTGTATAGACAATATCAATTGTGCCGCCAATATTCAGTTCTTCCGCCTTCTCACCCATTCCAAACGCAATCGAATCAAACTCCTCACTTTTGACTTTTGACTTTTGACTTTTGACTTTTAGTTTTACGTGCTTTCCTGCTCCAACCAGTCTCAAATCTTCAATTTTGACCTTACGGGCAACAAATACAGGTTCTGGATTGCCGATTCCAAAAGGTGCAAGTTTTTGGATTGCATCAAAAAGGTCAAAGTTTATATGCTCTAAGTCAAGGACAAAATCAATGTTTATGGTTTTTTGAAGAAGCTCTTCATTTATTAGCTCCAGCGCTCTTTTTTCAAAATCTTTTTTAAGATCATCAATTCTTGCAGTTTCAACAGTAAAGCCTGCTGCCATAGCATGACCCCCTGCCTCTGCCAAAAGAGGGGATGATAAGCGGATAAATTCAATAATGTTTAATCCTGAAATAGATCTTGCAGAGCCTTTTGAAAACTTTTCACCAATAGACAAAACAAAAGATGGTCTATAAAATTCTTCTACCAGTTTTGAGGCAACAAGACCAATTATTCCCTGGTTATATGACTTATGAGATGCAAATATTATTTTTGAGGATAGTTTTTCTTTGGAAAAACTTGATCTTGCTTCTGAAAACGTTTGGCTAGTCATAAGCTGTCTATCTTTATTTGTTTTACCAAGCAGTGTGGCAAACTCTCTTGCTTTTAGATGATTTTTTGTACAAAGAAGCCTCAGGCTATCAAGTGCATGGGTAATTCTTCCACTGGCATTGATTCTGGGACCTATTATGTGTCCAATCTCATAAGTCCCTAATTTATATCTATCTATTCCAGACTCAATCAATAATTCAGTAAGTCCTATTCTTTTTGTTTGTTTTAATGCGTCTAAACCAAATTTGAGAATTGTTCTATTTGCTCCCTGCAAAGGAACAAGATCCGCAACTGTGGCAATTGCAGCAAGCTCCAAATGATTTTTGAATTTATTTGTAAGGTCTAATTCTTTTGAAAAAAGCCAAGCAACTGCACTTCCACAAATGTGTGTGGTGTGAATAATAGAATGCGCTTTTGGCAATCTTTTTCCTTTTAAATGATGATCTGTAATTATTACATCAATATTCTTACTGTTTGCAAAATCTACCGCCTCATTTGCAACAATTCCATTATCAACGGTAATAATTAATTTACAATCAGGATATTTTACTAAAATATTTTTTATTCCAGATACACTTAGACCATATCCTTCTTCTTCTCTGTCCGGAATATAGGGGAAGGTGTTTTTATGACTATCATAGATAACTTCCCAAAGGATGGTGGTACCACATATTCCATCAACATCATAGTCCCCAAAAATTATAACTTTTTCTTTATTTTTAATTACTTTTTGTATTCTATCAACTGCTTTTTTTACTTCTTTTTGGTCAATTCCAACAGACTTAAAATTAACCTGAGACAAATTAGGATTTAGGAATTCACCGATCTTATTTTTCTCAATCCCTCTGTTAACAAGAAGCTGTTCTACGATTTGATCTGGCTTTTCTAATTTAGTATTATTACTTAAGAGTTTCCATTTTTTCATGTTATACTTGGTCTTGTAACCTGGAATAAAACTAGAATATTTTGTCTATATATATTAACATATGGAGGCTAAAATTAAAAAGGAAGTTTTGGAAATTTATAAAAAAATTAAGGACGCGGGATTTGAAGTTTATCTAGTTGGCGGATGCGTAAGGGACTTAATAATGGACCGGGAAGTCAAAGATTGGGACTTAACCACCAATGCCACTCCAGAACAGATTCAAGTAATATTTCATGATTCTTTTTATGATAATAAATTTGGCACAGTGGGCATTCCTTATGAAGAAAAAAAAATAGAGGATGAGGGTCTTGAAAGGAAAAATTATATTGAAATTACTACCTTTAGAACAGAAAGAGGATATAAAGATTTAAGAAGACCTGATCAGGTCGAGTGGGGAAAGACACTTGAGGAAGACTTAAAAAGACGGGATTTTACGATTAATGCAGTAGCGGGCGATATTATATTCACAAATAATGATTATAGACTTCAACTCATTGATCCGTTCAACGGACAGGATGATTTGATAAATAAAATTATAAAGGCTAAAGGCAATCCATATGAAAGATTTCAAGAGGATGCTTTGAGGCTTATGAGAGCAATCAGGTTTGCAGCACAGCTTGGATTTAAGATAGAACAAAAAACACATGAAGCAATAACTGCTAATTCAAGATTGATTTCCCATATTTCATTTGAGAGGATTAGAGATGAACTCTTAAAGATTTTAGAGAGCAACAATCCGTATGAAGGTATAAAACTTCTTGATGAAACAGGGATTTTAGAAATAATACTTCCGGAGCTTACAAAAGGTAAAAGCATCTCACAGGTCAGACCTGACAGACACCATAAAGATGATGTATTTACACATAGTCTTTTATCCCTTAAAAATTCTCCCACAAGAGATTCAATAGTTAATCTCGCAATATTGCTTCATGATATTGGTAAATCATATGTTGCATCAAAAGATGAACAAGGGCTTATAACTTTTTATAATCACGAGGTTGTAGGTGCAAGATTGTCAAAGGAGATTGCGAGTAGATTAAGACTTTCTAAAAAACAAAGAGAAAAGTTATATACTCTTGTTAGGTGGCATATGTTTAGTGTTAGCGAATATATCACAGATAGCGCTGTAAGAAGATTTATAAGACGGGTTGGGGTTGAAAATGTCAGAGATGCTATAGATCTAAGGATTGCAGACAGATTAGGAAGTGGTGTAAAAGCTGAAAGCTGGAGACTTAGGAAATACAAAGATAGAATTGAAAAACAATTAAATCCACCATTTTCAATAAATGATCTTGCAGTTAATGGACATGATGTAATGAAAGAATTAGATGTAAAACCGGGGCCAATCATTGGAAAAATATTAAACAAGCTTTTTGAGGAAGTAGATGAGGATCTATCTAGAAATAACAGGGAATATCTAATGAAGAGAATTAAAGAATTGGGGCAAGAAATGGTATAATAAATATATGTTAAAAGGAAAAGTTCAGGAAGATTTAAAAAATTCAATGTTGTCAAAGGAAGAACTTAAGACCTCAGTCTTGAGAATGCTTTTGTCCGCAATAACCTATCATGAGATTCAAAAGGGAGGAGCAGGCTATGAGGCAACAGATGAAGATGTGCAGGAAGCTATAGCAAGGGAAATAAAGAAGAGGAGGGAGTCAATTGAGATGTTTAGAAAAGGACAGCGTGAAGATTTGGCAAACAAAGAAGAAAAAGAAATGGAGATATTAAAAACATATCAACCTGAACAAATGAGTGAAGAAGAAGTTAGAAAGATTGTAAAAGAAACGGTTCAACAAGTGGGGGCGGGCTCAATGAGCGATATGGGAAAAGTAATGGGCGCTTTAATGCCAAAAGTAAAAGGAAAAGCAGAAGGAAGCTTAGTGAGTAGAATTGTCAGAGAAGAACTACCACATCCTCAAAATTAGTAAACCTTCAATTAATTTTTATCCGATTATGCCTTATTTCTTTTTTTATCAAATTCGTGCCAGACTACCAAGATAGGTGAGGCGCTGAAGATAGAAGAATAAGTTCCACTTATAATTCCGATCAAAAGGGCAGCAATAAACCAGCGGATACTTTCTCCTCCAAATACAATAAGTGAAACTAGAACCAGTGCAACGGTTAGAGACGTATTTAATGACCTATTAAAGGTTTCCAGAATTGAGTTGTTAACTACTTCTTCAAAAGAAAAGCTGATATTTTTCTTAAGATTCTCCCTAATCCTATCAAAAACAACTATAGTATCGTGGACAGAAAAACCCATCACTGTTAAAAGTGCAGTGATAAAAAGGGAATCAACTTCAACCTTGAAAAAGTGACCTAGAAGAGAAAAAATTCCAATAACTATCAAAATGTCATGAAGAAGAGCAATGATTGCCGCTATGCCAAATTTCCAGGATGCCACGGGCTTTGAAACCTGTCTGAAAACAAAAGCAATATATAAAGTAATAACAACTGAAGCAACCAGAACTGCTTTTAAAGCATTATTTTTTGTTTCACTACCAATTACTGGTCCTACTGTTTCAAAGCTAAGCTCTTTAACGTTTCCATACTTTTTTTTAATACTTTCTGTGATTTGTTTGTATTTTTTTTGATCAATAATATTAGTCCTGAGTGTATATAGGTTATTTGAACTCTTCTTAACAGACACGAGGTTAACATTTTGATCATTAATAACTTTATTAAATTCTTTTTGATCTTTGATATTTGATATTTGATATTCTATTCTGGATCCTCCAGTAAAATCAATTGACAAATTTAAGCCAAATAAAAATAAGGAAATGAGTCCAGGAACAATAACTATTGCTGAAATAATAAAATATAAATTTTTATTACCTATTATGTTTATGTTTTTCATTTTTTATTAATATCTAAAACAGATAATAAGTTTCTGGTTACAATAATAGCAGAAAACATAGAAACTAAAATTCCTATTGCAAGAGTTAATGCAAATCCTCTAACAATGCCTGTACCAAAATAGAAAAGAATGAAACAGGTTATGAGACTTGAAACATTAGAGTCCCTAATAGAAGTCCATGCTCTCAAAAAGCCAATCCTTAAAGCAATATCTTTAGGTTTACCTGCCCTAAACTCTTCTTTCATTCTCTCAAATATTAAAACGTTTGCATCCACTGCCATACCAATAGACAAAATAAATCCTGCGATTCCAGCAAGGGTTAAGGTAATAGGTATAAATTTAAAGATAAACAAAACTATTATTGTGTAGACAAACAAAGCAAGTGAGGCAATAATTCCCTCTTTTCTATACAGATAAACCATAAAAATAATTATTGAAAGCAAACCTAAAAATCCAGCAAAAAGACTTTTTTTGAGAGACTCTATCCCAAGAGATGGGCCAACAGTGTTTTGAGCAATTACTTCAAGAGGTGCAGGAAGGGCTCCTGCATTAAGCTGAATTGCAAGGTTTTTTGCTGTTTGAGTAGTAAAACTTCCATTTATAACAGCGTCCCCATTTAATATTGGCTCTATAACATTTGGTGCTTCAATAAGCTGATTATCTAAAACTATTACAAGAGGCTTACCTACATTTCTTTTAGTAATGTCTGCAAATAGCTTTCCGCCTTCCGGACTAAAATTTAATTGCACTTGCGGCTGTCCAGTATTTTGATCAAATACCACTTTTGCGCTTTTTAAATCTTTACCGGTAAGTTTTGTCTTGACAGGATTGTTGCCCAAAACCTCTGTAACTCCTAGAGGAAACAAGCTAGCGGATCCGCTTGATAATTGGGCGCTTTTGGATCCCTCTCCCTGCTCCCAAAAACTTAATTGTGCGGTTTTACCTATTAACTCAATTGCCTCATTGACGTTGGTCATTCCTGGAAGCTCCACCGTTAGTCTATATTCACTTCCTATCTTAAGCGTTTGAAGTGTTGGCTCAGAAACTCCAAAGAAATTTATCCTTTTTTCCACAATTGTCCTTGAAGACTCAAAGGCATTCTCTTCTTCACCTTCTGGAACATTAGACATATCAATTTTATAAGTTAATTTTGTTCCACCCTGAAGATCTAATCCAAGTCTATAGTTTACATCCTTTTGTATTTGAAACAAACCAAAATCTAAGCTAATACTTGAAGTGTTTATGTATTTATCTAATTCTATGGATTTATTGACAAACGGAACCCACACTTTTTTTAAGCTTGGAAGATCTAAAACAAAAAGAGGAATTGAAAATAAAAAGATAATTAAAACAAATATTTTTGGGTTTTTCATTTTTAGTGTCTTTAGGAAAGAAGAGATTCTTCATCACCTATTAGCATAATTCTTGATCCTG
>QZIP01000009.1 GCA_003599595.1 Candidatus Parcubacteria bacterium | reverse complement strand
AAGTTCACTTAAATTATGACGCACAGCCGCCTTGCAAAAGCCAACTTTACCAATAGATTTATATTTCTTATGGATATTAAAGTCTTCCCCGGAACTTACATTTTCATCATAACCGCCTACTTGCTCAAATAAGGAACGTTTAACCACCCTTGCTGATTCAATCTTATCGTCTCCCCAATAGCATCTACGTTCAAACGCCTTGCATTTGCTCCAAAAACCTTTTGTTATATCCTTCTCATGCACAATTAAAACATCATATCTTTCGCTTATTAATTTTACAATCTCAGACAATAACCCTTTTTCCAACATCATATCGCTATCCACATGATATAAAATCTCACCTTTCGCTTCCTTTGCGCCTACATTTCGCGAGACAGAAGGGGGTGAGTAAAATTGCGGTCTCGGTCTAATAATTGTCTTACACCCGTATTCTTTTGCTATCTTTATAGTATCATCAGTACTTGATTGATCCACAATAATTACTTCAAAGGGTTTATAATCCTGATTTTTTATAGACTCTAAACATGCTTTGATATGCTTTTGACTGTTGTAAGTAGGAATAATAATAGTAATAAAATGACTCTTCATACTCACCTAATTTATCTTAAAATAATATTCATCTGATTATATACCCAATTAATTTGAGTTAGCAATTTACCATAATAGATACAAAAATATTTATCTATTTCTCTCTTTAACTAATTTAAAAGCTGCAAATAATAAAGCTATATATATAAGCAAGCCAAAAGACTGTCCCTCTTCCCTCGCTCCCCAGGAAACCGTAACAAAATGAATTCCCAAAATGAAACCTGACCAGAGTAACAGTTTATTGACAGATGGCTTTATCATTAAAATTATAACCAACCAAAGAATTACCAGTTTTCCCGCCAAATCAGTTGTAATTAAATTAACATAAGGAGTATTCGGACCAATATCCCGCATAGCCAAATAAATGATGACCAAAATCAATAACTGCTGTAACGTAAGTGGTAATTGTTGGGATAATTTATTTATTTTTTCCATAACAGTTTAATACAAAATATAAAATTATCAGGCCAATAAATGCAACTAAACTGACAGCTGCAGACATATAAACAGCATTTTGTACATCATATTCTAAAATATACATCTTTTTACCGCTACCCCCCTGGTAGTTTGACAGATCCATATTCCAACTATTACCAAAGGAATTAACCGCAAGATCAACAGTTACAACACCTTTTGATTCAATTGTGGGAAAGGTTAAATCACTAATAATATGCTCATCTCTTCTTTGATATTCCACTACCCTGCCATTTAAATATTCTCTTTTTTCACCTTCGAAATATTGAGACGCTTTAGCAGAATCTACTTCTCGCAATTCCCAATTACTATCTGTCCGAGCGTTAAAAATAAGCATAAAGTCATTAGGTATAACCTCAGTGCTAATTAGATATTTTGTTTGGTTTAGTGTTACAAATTCTACCTTAGGTGAGGGTAATTCATTAAACTGATCTAAAGAATAGGCAAAGACTAAAGGTACAGGGAAAGTTTCTTCCGTTTCAAGTTCGGAGACCAAAGCTTCTGCGCCATCAGTATAGTATCCGTCAATACAAAATTGGATAGTCGCAGCCTTGGTAAATTTTTCAGGGTCATAATAAAGCTCATTTTTATACACCGAGTTCCCTCTCGAACCTTTATCAATAAAATTCCACATTTTTGACTTCCCTAACTGATTCCCCTGTAAATCTTTTTCAACAACGCTAACAGTTAGGTACCTTCCATGAAGACTTGTATAATTAAATGAAATCCTATAGCTACTCCCAAAACCCACATTATCCAAGTCTATCTTCTGGCACCCTGATTGAGCGGCTAATGCTTTTAAAGGGATTTCCGGATAAAAGGTCTTTTTACCTGGAGTTTTAGGTACATTTAAAGAATATTCACCGATATCTAAAGTGAGATCCTTTGTTTCAAACCACTTATTATCCCCTTTTACCTTTGACACCTCAATATTTTGGTTATTGAGGAGGAGACTAGATCCTATAGAGTTGGATCCGCTATTGTCTTTTTGTTCGATAGAATCTTTTAATGGAACATATACACCAATTTTATAAATCCCTTTTCTTGGAATTGTAAACTGATACTTGCCAATCGTATCTTTTTTTGCATTTCTATATCTCGGCGCCTGCAATCCCAACTCAGCAATAGACGACCTAATAGAATTATCGAAAGTAAGTAACTGGTTTACATTATCCCCGCTACCAGCAACAATTCTCCAATCCGCATCCTGAAGAAGAAATGCCCACAGGTAGTGATAAATTCTTTCAGAACTTTGTCTTTTTTTATCGTCATTTTCCATCGATAAATAGATACTTTTTATTTCTTCGAGGGATTGATTCCAGTCTTTAATTATATTTTCAACAATCTTAAAGTTCCTTGCGTTCGAAATTAATATATTAACGGCTGAGGCATTTTTAGCCATTGTACCCAAAATAAAATCAATCCGTTGGGCAGGATCTTTTATCTTCTCCAAACGCCATCTTTCTACAAATTTCACCAGGGAATCCAGCTTGGTGCCCGGAAATATTCGAGGAGGTTTTGACACCAAAGGATCAATGTACAACTCTGTTTTACAATTTATACAAGTGCCTTCGACAATATATTGATAAGCTTTATGCGGCTCAACAGTTGGGTTAAATAGTCCTCCAGAAAAAACTAAAACATCAGCAAGGGGAGGCACACTGTAAAAATTAAGAGCCACTGACAAATGATCAGGGTTAATTAATAAATTAGAAATACTTTTAGGCGAATAAACCAAAGGTCGAGTTTCTTCTTGAACCGTATTCCAATAGCTCCACTCTCCTATTTGTTTAGATAATAGGAACTGCTGTTTAGCTTCCACCGACTTTTTTATTGGTGAAGTTAAATAGTTTGCACCTTGAGGAGAGGAAAAATCATTCCTTACTATAACCCGGTCAATTCCAGCATAAGCTAATAAGTTAGATTCGCCGTAGTTTTCTAGCTGATCATAGATCCCGTTAACAAGCGTTCCTTCGGAACCTTGTAGAGTTACGTCATTAAGAACCGTCGGCCTCCTACTAAAAATACTTGATAAATGCGATAGGCTATAGTATTTCCAAGTGTAGGAATCCGTTTTTACCCATGTGTTAAGATGGGGAAGTAATAATGTTCTAGTCGTAAATGGGTTACTGTCAAGTTCTTTTTTAGCCTCAAAAATATAATCAGGTACATTAACTTTTGTTGAATATTTTAATGACCAATCAAAAAATGACCCAGTAAAAAAGGGGTAGTTATAAACACTTAACAATATTGCAAAAACAAAAAACACTAAGACGCTAACAATAGATAAAGATAACCTAGATAATATCCTAGGCAGCCTAGGAGAGATAAATTCAATAATATTTTTTAAACCTAAGCCAATAAGATATGCATACGCAAACCAAACAAGCATGCCGAATTTTAAAAACGGAGTTCTAAATATCAAAAAGCCAGGTATGTGTTTTAAAGCAAAATCATATAATACTCCTGTTGGCGAATGACTTCCAGCAGTCAAAGGTATGCCGATTAACAAAATTAAGAGAAAGTTCAGTTTATAAAAAAAATTGGGCTTTTTTTCCTCGCGTTTTTTTACCAAGCCTGCAAATCCTATTATCGGGAAAAGAATACTTAAGAAGATAAGGAAAAAATTGTTTAAAAAATCATTAGAGTAAGGATTTTCTGGATTATTATACCAGTCAGGAATTCCCTGCATTTTAATGATATTAGTAAAGCTTGCATATTTACTAATTTCTGCACTCCAATTAGCTGCACCAATACCTCCGCCTGAAGCATCAGCTCTAATCGTAAAATTTTGACTAAAGGATTTAAGATAAGGATATGTCCAGTAAAGATTTAGTAGGAAAATGAAAATAAATGATAGAGCTATAAAACTACTGGTCCTTTTTAATTTCACAAAAAATGAGTCTTCTGACGCTATAAACATTACGACAAAAGTAACCAACGCTGCAGTAGCTAATCCTCCCCATAGCGGGATGCCAGCACCTCCATTTAAAAACAGGAGAGCTATACTTAGAAGTATAGAATTTTTTAGGACGGATTTTCTTTTATAAACCACATTTATAATAAAAAGGACAACTAAAGGCATGACTGCCACAATTGAAAACTTTGTTCTTTCGGCAATCATCCATCCCTGAAGTAAATAGTGATTCATCATATAAAATAAACTTCCGGATAAACGGATAATAAAATCTTCTTTTTTAGGATGGAGAGATCTGAGTAAAATATACATCGTGATGCCGGGAAGAGTAAACCAAAAAATGAAGACAATTTGTTGTGTATGTATTAAAGACAAACCTAAAGATGCTATTAAAGCTTCCAAACCATGGATAAAAAATCCTGCAAGAGATTCAGTCTGATTCGACCCAAAGGCACCGACACGATTTGTCCACGAAAAAAGTCTATCTTGAAAATAATCAATAGGCGCAAGCGGGAAACCCATATCATGACCCAAACCTAAAGCCTGAGATTTATACCATAACAAAGGGATAAGTCCCACTAATAGAATAAATAAGATTTCAAAAAAATACTGATGTTTTTGTAATAACCTTTTCATTTTTCTAAATCACTTTTTAACTTGTTTCTTATTTCAAAAGACACATTCTTTATTGTATGTTTAGGGTGATCCCAATAATAAGCATGGAGGACATTAACGTCAAGGTCGGGATTATTCTGGAATGCTATTATGAGTTTTTCGTATGTCATAAAGTATCCATATTTACCTTCAGAGTACTCTTTTAATCCTTCATAATAAGAATTATAAAAATCAAAATCTGTCAAAGCTTCCTTTGGTATTTTCCCGGTATTATAAAACCATACGGCTAAAGTTTGCCCAAAGCCGGATTGAAACTCATAAAATCCGGTATTATCCGTAAAAAAATAAAAAACATTATCTTTTTGAAGATCCGGTTTAATTTCTGTAACAGTTTGTAGCATCTGCCTGCGGTATTCCCCTACTTTGACATCCACCTCCATACCCTTCCTGATGTTCATTATATTAAAAGCAATCAAGGGCACGAAGATCACTAACATCAAGAACAACCTGAACTTGGGGATCTTACTTAGTAAGTAATAGCATATACTGCTTAATATAACCCCCATCCATAATGTGGGGAAAATATAATACCTAATCTCTAAAACAGTTGTCCTGTTTTGATAGAGTATAAACGGTAATAGAGAGGCAAAAAAAGAAGCAAGACTTATTAGAACTATCTTTTTTTGATCTCGATTAATTAATAAAGTAGTCAGAAGAATTATTACAATAATATAAAACGAAACCATTAATGAAAAAGAATCTCCTATTAAACATTCCACGGCACAGCCGCCTAAACCGGCGTCCTCAGCATAATGCACCCGGCTAGCTGAATAAATATTTTCATAGATCTTTCCAACCGGTAAAAATACATGAAAGGCGCTTCGGGCAGGCAAAAGGAATGCATTATAAATAACATTGGTTGATGATGCAAAATACGTAGGAGCGGAGGAGCTCGCAGTTTGATGATTAAAAACGGAAAGTAACCGCGGCATTATTAATACGAGAAACACGGGTAGTACGATCAACAACATTGTTTTAAACCTGGCTAAAAAATTGTCTTTTAATTTATCTTTCAGAAACCAGATTAAAAGAGGGAATGTAATGAGGTAATAGATGCCTGATTCCTTAAAAGATAATGACACGACCATTAATATTATGGAAAATATAAGCCATCGTCGCTCCTTAAATACAGAATCCAAATAAATCAGCATGAAATATAAACTTCCCAGAAATGCAGTTAAGGACATCTGTGAAGGAATTACGGCTCCAATCCAGGTAATTGCCTGAGACGATAAGCTGCTTGTTACCCAGAATAAAGCTGCACCTAAAGCTATTAGGGAGGATTTTGATAACTTCCTTATAGCTAAATAAATTATACTAGCGTTAATAATCGCTAAACCCAATGACATAACTCCATAAGCCCACATCTTCAGTCCAAAAAGATTAAAAACAATATAATTAAAGATAGAGGTAAGGGGGAGGAGGCGAACTAACGGCTTATCGCCTGGCATGAGATCGGCAATAAGGGATGGCAATCCTCCGCTATCGCTACGGCTGATTGCTTTTCCCAACCCCAACCACTCGTCCTGTTGAAAAAAAATATCTTTAGCGTGCCAAAATGTAATAACAGTGACAATAATAATAATAAATATGGAAATAATAAGTGAACGATCTCTATAAATTGCCATAATAGTTTTCTATCTTTTCTTTAATTTCCTCGAATACAAGCTGCGGTGACCGGTTTGCACCAACTATATTAAAATCAATTTGATCTGACAAATCTGCATATATTTTTTCCTGCTCGTTATAATAACATGGCGGAAACTCTTCTTCTCGCCTCAGAACGATTTTGGGCTTTACTTGAAGCATAAAAGCAGCATCTGGTTTAGGTAATAATTTTACAGAAAAGCTAAACATCCTATTAGGTAAATATCCGTAATAGACAAGATTCGCCCAGATATCAGTATAAAACCTATCGGCTATGACAAAATCATATTTGCTTCTCATGGGAAGTATTTTAAAAATAAAACTGAGCCATATATCTATAAAGGCTACTATAAACCATAGCTTTAGGAAGAAATTCTTATTTCTCTTAATAGGTCCATCGGGCAAACTTCCTGTTGTTTTCCTTAACAAACCTATTACTGGTTTGAGCAACCAATACCCGAACATTTCTTCGGTCGTTTTAATCTTTTTCCCTTTACTTGTTAAATACTCGGCTAATAGTTTTATTTGAGTGCTTTTTCCTGCACCGTCAATACCGGAAAAGGAAATTAAACCCCTTTTATGATTCACTCTTCCTCCTTCTCTTTATACCAACTATCGTAAAAAGGCATTTTCCTTTTTCCGCTTAAATAATATCTCATTTTACAGTAATGCATATAAGCAAATGATATCAGAGGGAAGTGTTTATTATGAGTTATATTTTCCAGATAAGATAGCCAACAAATCTGTATAGGAATAAAAACTGGTAAAGTATATTCTACCTTTTTAGGTTTAATACCTGGTATGATCTTTTTATTGTAAATACCTAAAGTTAATTTATTAACTATAGCTCCTATTTCATTAAATGCCCTATTCCAACCATTCTTTTTAGTTTGACTAAATATCAAGCCCCAATCTTTAATTTCTTTACTTAAACCTTCCAGCCATATTAAATCAAGCAAGGTGATATTAAACCTCTCATGTCCCATATCAGCCATACATAATAAAAACTCAACTTCTGCACTGGGTACATCCACATTAATTCCACCAACTTCTTTTTTTCTACCATCTTTTAAAATCATACTGGTGTCTACAAAACTTCTCTTCTGCCAAGTGAAGTCACTATGCAGGTCAATTGTTAGTAATTCGCTCTTCTTGACATTTACCTGGCTCCCAGAAATTCTACCTCCGAAAGAAGCATCATGAGATTCAACCTGGCATCCACTTTGTTTAAACAATTCTATTGTTTTTTTAAGATTTTTATCTTCAACAAATAAATCAACATCAAAAGTGACATAATCAATATACTTATATGTACGCGTTATTGAATAATTTATTTTTTTATCAAGAACTTGATTAATAAATTTAATAGTATTTGTTAATTTATTAATCCATTTCTCACCCTCAGTTTCAATGGAATGCAAATTATACTCAACTGCCCAAGGAAAGAGGACTCTATTCTGTTCAGCACTATCTAAAACTTTTCTACTAGCCGGATTAAGACCCTTTCCGTCTAGCACGGAAAGCACAAACTGCTTAGACGTATGGTCAGAAACTTTATTCTTCAACATTGCCTTCCATGATAACATAATGACATTTGGTTATGTTACAATTTTGAAATGAAATTTCTTAAAAATAAGATATATTTTTCCTATATAAAACAAATACTCTTAAAAAAAGGTGATTCGAAAAACTTATACCATGTTTTCATCTCCTACAGCTCGATAATACTTTTATCATCTGTCGTAGTTAATATTTTTAATTACCTCTTTCATTTAAGTACCGCCAGACTTTTAAGTGTCCAAAATTTTGGAATATTACAAACAATAATTAATCTGATAAACATAGCCACTATCTTGACTGTCATCATCAGACTTCAGGTTACCAAAGAATTAACCGGACTGGTGGCAAATAAAAAGCTTGCGTTTGCAGGATCACTTACAAAAAAATTAAACATTTTAACTATAGTTTTAACAATAT
Organism: Candidatus Parcubacteria bacterium; assembly: GCA_003599595.1. GTDB lineage: Bacteria > Patescibacteriota > Microgenomatia > Levybacterales > GWA1-39-11 > SURF-62. The sequence goes on along the minus strand of QZIP01000009.1, from coordinate 32,734 downwards.
CTGCTTTACTAATCTTTTTAACATTAGAATATCTAATGAATCTACAATTTGGCCTGCTACAGCCATGGCATATCGTGATTGTAATTATCGTATCCGGCCTAACTTTCAATTTAGCCATCAACAGAGCATTAATGCGGGCTTATTTAATATTCAAAGCTATGGCTATTAATACAATTCTGCAGGCTTTTCTTCGGCTTATAATTACAACTGCAATACTACTTTTGGAATTTAAATTATCTGGAGTATTATTCGCACTAGTATCCTCATATGTCCTGACACTCTTTTCATCTTTTATTCAACTAAAAAATAAGTTTGCCGGTAACCTCTCTGTTAAAATTGGTATTGATAAAGTTAAATTATCTAGGGAGTCATTTCACACGGCAATAGGACAGTTGGGACTTACTTCTTTAATATCTATCGACCTAATTATGGTTCAGTATTTTCTCCCAAACCAAGCCGGATTTTATGCCGGATTGTCACTCTTTGGCAAGGCTCTCCTCTTCACAACAACACCATTTAGTACCGTCTTATTCCCTATGATTATTTCTTCGAATAAAAAACAACAGTTTAAACTACTTACTTTATCAATCATTCTAATTAGTGCCATTAGTTTTTTTATTTTCCTGATATTTAATATTTTTGCTGATATTTTAATAAGAACTTTATTATCAAAATCTTATCTTGTTGTAGCAGAAAATCTTTCCCTCTATACCATTTTTATAGCTGTATATTGTATCGCAAATCTCATTATTGGAGGGTTTGTAGCCCTGAATAAATATGTTATATCTTATGCTGCTCTTCTTGCTACTATAGTTCAAATTGTAGGTATTACCTTTTTCCATCAAAATCTAAATCAAGTAATATATGTTTCTCTAATAACGACAACATCATTGACCATATTTTGTATAATTGATTTTGTAAGAGTATTCAGAAAGGAAATTTAGTATGATACAAGACGTATATCAATCTAAAGAAATAGCAAATCAGTACCACGCAGATCGTTTATCTTCTGGATTCAGAAGGTATAAACACTGGATGGAGTGCTATTACCTAAAAAAGTATATAGACACTTTAAATGAACCTATTCTAGACGTGGGTTGTGGAACCGGCAGGATAACAGAATACCTACTGGAGCTTGGTTTCAAACCTACGGCTACCGATGACTCAGCTGCAATGCTCGACGTATTTAATAAACGTCTTGGTAAACAAAAAAAGATTAAGACAATATGTACTGATATAACTCGACTACCTTTTCCAGATAAAAAGTTCGCTACAGTAATCACCATTAGGGTCATTTGGCATCTTCCTCACCAAAAAATCAAAAAGGCTCTTCATGAATTATCACGAGTTTCAAGTGATTCTTTAGTTTTTGATATAACCAATCGACAATATTCTGAAAGCTTACTTGGTAAGATTTTATTGGGGATATTCTCTTTACGGGGAATGCCTCGAAATTCCATTTATTCTCAAGAAAGCGAAGTATCGGATATATTAAAAAAGCATAAATTTGTTCTTCATTCAAAATCTAATTTGGAAAGCATCCCCCACCTATGGTTAAATCTGTGGCCTACTGCTCAAATACCCCTTTCTCTCTTTAAAACTGCCCGACTAGCTGACAAACTTTTTAGGTTCATTCTTCCTCCACAAAGACAGCTTCTATTTTATACTCGTGTCAAATGAATGTAGCTGTTCTGACCAAAAACAACTCAAATAAATTACGCGACGTTGGCGATATTAATGCAAAAGCGCTGTACAATAACTTAAAAAATTTAGGTGTTGATGCATATTTAGTTTATTTCAAATCCGACAAAAAGGATTCGTCAAGAGAAACAAGTATATGGAAGGCACTTCTACAATCATATGATATTATTTACGCAAGTAGTCCAAAAAGGGTTGACAGTATCTTTTGTATCTTATTTGCACTATTTCATTTCAGGCCGTTATATATCTCAATCTTTGATTCTACACTTTCGCCAATTACTAAAAATTATCTCAGTAAAACAGTATTCAGACTTCTTTATCGTACAGGAATAATAAAACTATTCGCAGTAAGTAAATACCAGCAGAAAGTATTAACGGAATCATTAAATATAACTCCCCCCATTCTTTTCCCGTGCCTTCTCTCTTTCGGATACAATAAGTCCTACCGCAAAACAACCCCCCCTACCATAACATTTGCAGGAAGTACTAATAATCAAAAAAGAGGAATTGATACCTTGCTTCTTGCACTTAACCTACTTGTTAAAAAACATCCTGATATACGGATAAGAATACTGAATAAATTTACTAAAAATGAACGGTGGTCAGAAACTGCTCCCCAGCTTATTAAAAAATTAAAATTAGAAAAATTTATAAAAAATGTTGGTTATGTTAAATCAATGTCGAATGAATATAAAAAATCATGGGCCTATGTATTACCTTTTAATGAGACATTGTACATTCCACCACTTCCTTTTACAATGATAGAGGCGATGTCATTCTCTGTTCCTGTTATATCATCTGACATTCAGGCTTTTCGGGAGTTACTGCCATCCAATCATCTTATTCCTCCAGGCGATCATCATTTATTGGCAAATAAAATTAATGAAATCATTAGTCATAAGGCGAAAACAAGTATACCTCAACAGTATTATCCTGAAAATGTATCTAAAGAGTTTCTAAAGTTGACCGGTAGATATCTTTTATATATAAAAATATAAGAAATGTCCGCCCATACTTATATTAGCTTCCTTCCTCTTTTATCACTTAAAAAAGAATATATAATAATATCAGTAACAAATAGATTCACAATGGGTTCGTATAGCCCAACCCAGGTTTTATAGTAGATTGACTTATATATACCGACAAATATGGATGGTATGAATAGATTTGCCCACATTACCCAAAGTGCTACTTTTAGAAAGCCTCTAAAAGTCTTCAAATTGAACCACCTATAGTGTCTAGCATCATTATCTTTCAGATACACCTGAGTTACATTTCTGGATCTTTTTTTTAAGAGATTCAATAAACTAGCTGCATGGTGGTGGTACAAACCAGCTTCCGGTACATATGCAAATGTATTAAAACCATTCTTCACTAAAAGCCATAAAAAATCCAACTCTAAAAACATTTTGTAACTAGCCACTAACTTAAGCAACTCCTTTCTTCTATACAAACATAGGCCTGCGGGAGGAATCTTGTTTAAGTAATAACTGCAAAGAGAATAGCCATCCCTTATTCCGACTATCGTTTCGTTGATCCCAGGAGAAAAAAATTGATATATTGAGTCTCTTTGGAGAGGATCGAGAGTTAAATAACGTTCAATAGCCGGATCACTGTTTTGAGTAAAATATCTGGTAAAGCTTCCTACTGTCTCCGTATTTTCCAAAAGAGGCTTTATCATTTTTTTCAGCCAATCTACTCCCCTTAATTCTATATCGGCGTCTAGATAAATAAAAAATTCTCCAGTAGCATGCTTAAACCCAACCATTTTACTCACTTCACCATGCCGGGCGCCACTTATTAGAATTTTTACAGGAAAATTGCCTACTATCTCTATTGTCTTATCTGTAGATTTATCATCGACAACAATTACTTCCAACTTTTCTTTTGGATAGTTTTGGCTAAATATTGAATTCAAGCACTTATAGATATTTTTCTCTTCATTATAAGTGGGTACTACTATCGAAATCAGAGGACATACCTTTTTCATCTTTCAACCTTTTTCCCGACAAAAAAACTATATGTTGCCAAAAAAGGAACTACCGACACCAATTTTCGATCTATCTTCCCTACAACTCTCAAAAATGCTACAAATAAATTTCGCGGTATCGGTATCCCAATTTTAAATTTAAGATATTTATAAATTGGTGGCAAAAGGTGAATAAAAATTAAATACCGTTTAAATAACTTTATCTGAAAATATTCAGCTACTACTTTTTCTGTTAATCTTATTTCAGCTATCCCTTCAGATTCGCTGTGGATACTACCCAATACGTCTTTCTTTTTCTTATAGTATCCAGGAATTAAGGATGCAAAAAAGGTCGCGCTTTTAAGCAGAAAATTATCACCCAAATGATCCCAAGAAACAAAAAGACCATTACTACTTAGAGAGTTTTTGATAGATAATAAAACAGCTTCGACATTTTTAACATGATGAAGGGAGTTCCAGTTTACTATCACATTATAATATCCTTTTTTAGCCCACTTTAATTTCTCTAGATCATCTATGGAATAATTTATTTCCGCACCTTCTTGTCTGGCATACTGCTTTGCCTTTCTTATTCTTTCTGGACTTATATCTATTCCGGTAGCACTAGCTCCTTTTCTCGCAATCTCCAGACACAGCCAACCTGCACCACATCCTAAATCCAAAGCTTTCCCACCTTTTACCGTTTTAATAAAGCTATCTTTTATTTCTCCTAAGACTATTCGATCTATTTCAGGATCAGTTGAAAAGTTGATAAATCCGATTTCTGGCGTGTTAGCTTTTTGATAATCAACCCATATAGGAATACCATACCGAGCAACTTCTTCTTCAAATCGACTCCAATATTTTGCTTCATTAACAGCTACATCTTTCGAAATAATTTTGGTTTTCAATGTCCCCATATTACCTCTAATAAACCTTACCGATGATTTTTATAAAAAGGCAGATCATTAAAAAACTCTTGCCTCTTTATGAAATAATCAAATACAATACTTTTTTTATATAAAATCGGCGCTAATGATTTTGATGCCATTTTTACTTTTCTGATTTGCCAATGTCTTTTTATAATCTGAGGCAATAAGAAAAAAAGATTTATATATGAAACAATAACAGCCAACCAATTTAAATTGTGAGGCGCTTTTATTAAATAATAAAAGAAAGTTACTCCATCAAGTAAAACTCTTATACTTACATATCGGGCTATTTCTTTAACTGTATAGTTTTTTAATAACAGGATTAATCCATTTCGATGATGAAAAAACACTTTCTTGTAACTTGGATTTTTTTTCATAGTGCCCATTCCTTTGTGATAAACAATAGACTCAGGGATATGCATCAATTTATACCCGGCGTGGTTAATTCGCCAACATAAGTCAGACTCTTCGCCATACATAAAAAAAATCTCATCAAGAAGACCAACTTCTCTAAACACTTCTTGCTTAATAATCATTGCCGTGCCGGAACACCATACGAGTTCAACAATATCATCATACTGACCCTCATCCTCTTCTAATGTATAAAATATTCTACCTCTCGAGAAAGGATAACCATAAACATCCATAAATCCTCCGGCAGCTCCTGCATATTCAAAATAATTCTTCCGGCGAAGGTCTTTAATTTTTGGCTGGCAAGCCCCTATATTTGGGTGTTTTTCCATGTAATCAATTACTGGGTTCAACCAATATTTATCAACTTCTGTATCATTGTTTAACAATACAACATAACCTTCATTAATTTTCTCAATTGCTTTATTGCAACCTCCCCCAAACCCTAAATTTTTTTTTGACCTGATAAATTCTATTTTTTTGTTATCCTTGTGTTTTTTGTAAAAACTTTTATAAATTTTTTCATCTGAACAATTATCCACCAAAAAAACTTTTATGTTTTTGTAAGTAGAATTCAATACTGACTCAAGACATTTTTCGGTCAGTTCATATTCTTGAAAGGTGACAATGATTACGGAAACGTTCGGATATTTTTTCATGTAACCTATTTATTATAACAATATTAATACTGAGGATAATAGTTATTGACTTAGTATGGCGGAGGGAGTAACCGTAGCTAGTAATTTAAACGAATCAACAATATTGGTAATTATCGCAGAATTTTTTGTCCAGGATTCATTATTAAATGGAGTGAATGAAAGGAAGTAATAGACTCCATCCCCTTTGACCTGATAAACTAAACTAATTATGTCTCCGGAATCAGATTTAAAGGATTGTTGTATCTTAATTGCCGGGTGAAAGTTGATTGTAATATTTTGGAGTTTTATCTTACCGGATTCACTTACTCCATTTTCTTGACTATATAGTTTCTCAAATTCAACGTTGCTCTTAGTAAAATTTTCCTCTCCTGACTTTTCTACAATAACAGAAAAGGTGATATTTTCATCTGATACTTCAAATACTTTTTCAGAGGAAATCTCTTTCCACTCATTCGGATAACTTACCTGATAATTATCATTTTGGTTATTTATTGTTTTCCAGTTTTTAACATTGCTAATTTGTTCAGGTACTTGATTACCTGAAGCAGGAGAGCCAGATGAGGGAGAAGATGGATTTGAATCAGATTTAAATAAACCCAACTTTAAAATCAAAATAATACCTACAACAATAAATATTAATGTCACCAATAATCGTTTGTTAAGGTTCATGAGAGAAGCTTATAACATTAGTAATTATAAAGCAAGCCTTATCTTTTTTGTTGAAAACGCAGATTGGCAAACGACTAAGACAACTATTGAAACCATTCTTGTTTAATGTTTTAATCTATAAGTAATTTACTATTAAGCTCGTCACATAAAATATCAATGCTATTTACCGACATATTGTTTTTATTTTATTTTTTCCCCTTATTTATATCTTTATACCTTCTAGCTCAAAAAAATAATATTCTTGCAAATTTAATAATCGTAACCTTTAGTTTAGTATTTTATGCGTCTTTTGGACTAAGTAATCTACCGATTCTAGTAATTCCACTCATATTAGATTTTGTTATAGCTATTGGGATACATAGATTTCAAGGTAAAACAATTTCGAAAGCTCTACTAAGTATTGCTGTTATAGGGAATCTCGGTTTGCTGGCTTATTTTAAATATTATGATTTTATCTTAAGTAATGTTGGAATGGAAAACTTTTCTTCCAATAACATTATTACTTTAAATTCACTCAAACCCCTTCTTATTCCTTTAGGTATTTCATTTATCACCTTTCAAAGAATTAGCTATATTGTTGATGTTTATCGGAAAAAAATCGCTCCTACAACTAATTTTCTTAAATACGCAACTTATGCGACTTTATTTCCACATCTAATTTCAGGTCCAATAGTGCGTTTTTCCCAGATTAAAGAACAACTTGGAAAAAGAGCTATTAATTCTGAAACAATTTTTGAAGGGACAAAATATTTTGTCTTAGGTTTTACTTTTAAGCTACTCGTTGCCAACCAATTATTTACAGTCGAAGATTTAATCATTCAAAATATTAATAATATTCAATTCCTAGAATCAATCATCCTAATGTTTTTCTTCTCTTTTAGAATCTATTTTGATTTCCTGGGTTATTCTTTTATTGCCATAGGTTTGGCTAAATTTATAGGTTTTGATTTTCCTCAAAATTTTAATTCCCCTTATCAATCTACCAGTATTACCGATTTCTGGAAACGATGGAATATCACCTTATCTTCTTGGCTCAGGGATTATCTTTATATCCCCTTAGGAGGAAGCCGCAAAGGTAAAATAAGGACATACATAAATTTGCTTATAACAATGCTTCTTGGAGGGTTATGGCACGGAGCCAGCTGGAACTTTGTTATTTGGGGGGGGTTGCATGGGGGGTTTCTGGCGATAGAAAGAGTGCTATCTGATTTCAAAATTAAACTAACAATACCCACATATCTTTCTAAAATATTAACATTTCTTATTATTACCTTTACCTGGATTATTTTCCGCTTTTCTGACACTCAACAGCTTGATTTATTTCTAAAATCCTTAACAAAAATAAATATTAGTCCGCCAAATGAAGCACTGGTTGTGCCTCTTATATACAGTCTGCCGGCGCTAATAGTTGCAGTATTTTGGTCCTTTTTCTTAAATGAAAATTTTGTACTTAAAATTAAACCAAAGACAAGAAACGGATGGGCGTTCACAGTAGCCTTCCTGTTTTTAATAACGTACTCTCTCCTAAAAAAAGGTGTGCCTTTTATTTATTTTCAGTTTTAGCCGTAATTATGCAAATCAAAAAATCTGTTATTACAAAAATAAGTTTAATTTCTATTATTCCTGCCTGGCTACTGATCTCTCTGTTTGAGGCCAGTACCTTTATTCTTATTGACCCCAAACCGGTAATTTATCGTGCTTGGGAAACAGCATCAAATATAGAAGGCAAAGACGCCTATCGCACACCTTTTAAACCCCATTTTAAATATAACTTTTTGGCTCACGGGGACTCCATAAATATGCTTCATTTCAAACCAAATCCAAACGAGTTGCGTAAGCAAATTTTTACTGTTGATGAATATGGTTTCAGAAATAGAGTAGGTCTTTTAAACAACCCTGTAGATGCCGTTATTTTTGGAACCTCACAGGTAGCAGGGGCAAATGAGACACAGCCTAACTTGGTTTCAGAACTGTTAACCGATAAATACAATACCCCCACTTATAACCATGGCCTATTACCTTTACAACGTTTTTGGGAAAACGAATGGTTTATGAAGCATCCACCTAAATACGTTATCGTTCTCGGAACAGAGAAAGAGGTGCAAGAAAGCAGTTGGATAGAAACCTTGGCAGAAAACCAGGCGCCAGATTATAATCCAAAGACCTGGTCATCTTTAGAGGAATGGCAGCAGGAAAATCTCCCTAACTCTAATTTTGGCTTAAATAAGATCATGATTTATAACTACGATCAAATTACTTCTTTGTTTAAAAACTACTCTGTAACCAGATACCTTATTAACAAGCTTCACACAGAAATTTTAAATAAGCTTTTTACACGAGAGCAGTTAGCTAAGATTTATAATAATACTGAACTCGACTATGACCCATCGCAAGATATGATTTTTTACCAACCCAAAGAAGGAAACCCTACCTTAACTGAAAAATCCCAACAAGATATAAAAAACTCGATGACAGTATTAAAACAAACACGTGATCTACTCAAAAAAAGAGGAATCACTTTAATCGTTGCCGCAGTACCAACTAAAGCCCATCTTTATTATCAAGCCTATCAAAATATTCCAGAAAGCCAGCAATCTTTAAATGTATTAGAACAGGAGCTGGGAGTAAATGAGATTGAACATATTAAATTTCATGCTATTCTTCATAAAGAAGCGGCAAAAACCAATGAGCCGCTACTGTATTACAGAGAAGATTCTCACTGGTCGGCACGAACAAATCAGATAGTAGCCAAACTATTAGCTGAAAAAATTAAACAGCTTTCACAAAGTACCAGTAATTAAATATTTAATTCTTCAATTAATACTGTCTATTCTATACCGGTTGACAGAATTAGAGAGCTGTGTAAACATTATGCAAGATAATTTTTCATGATTTATTTTTTTAAAAGAAAAATAAGCCCAGGTTTCAAAGTTAATAAAAAAGATCTGGTTATAGACATCGGTTCAGGAGATAAACCATTTTGGCGAGGTGATGTCTTTTTTGACGATTTGGGACAGTCAGATAATCAACGAATTTCTGCTAGCAAAGTGATTAATGATCTAGGTGTTTTTGTTAACGGTGTGATAGAGAAAGCTCCATTTAAAGATAAGGCATTCGATTTTTCATTTTGTGCACATTTATTAGAGCATACCGAAAGGCCAGAACTTGCTATTAAGGAGTTAGAGCGAATTTCTAAGAAAGGGTATATTGAAGTACCCAATGGTTTACATGAGTCTATTGCACCTTATAGAAGCCATCTCTGGTTTATTTATTTATCCGGAAAAAAACTTGTATTTGTTCGAAAAAGTAAAAAAATGAGCGATACACTTATTAATAATGGCAAAAGCTATCGATACCTTTTGTATCTCATGATAGATCCCTTCATAAGGCTGCACTGGAAAAATAACATTGAGTATGAAATTATCGATGATCTAAAAAAATTAGAAAAATTTTATCCCAAAAACGAAAAGCATATAAAATCTTTTAGTAATACTCAAGGAATATATTTAGTAATTATTAAAATCCTTAGAAAACTGTTCTACCAGGAAAAAGATCACGCTAACTTAATGAAGCTAATACGTCCTCAACAGAAATAGCTTCCATACCACTTCTTGCGTTTTTTGGCGGGGCATCAACTTTAATATCATTTCTAAACCAAGGCTCAAAAGAAGCTTTTCTAATTATTTTACAAATAGATTTATTGTAAGGCGAACACCATTTTACATTTGTTGGCCCAAATAAAATTACAGATTTAATTCCCAAAGCATTTGATATGTGCGCAAAACCATTATCATTACCTATAAGTAAATCTATTTGATTTAAAACTCCCACAGACTGGTTAAATTTTAAATTATTTAGTAACTTACAATCCCTTTTATTGCCCACCAAGTCATAAAGTTTTAACCCAACCTCTATCTCATCCGGACCAATAAAAATTAAAACTTTATTACCCTTTTTAATTAGGGCTTTTATCAATTGAGCAAAATTTTCCACCGGCCAACGTTTTAGTATACCAAGTTTAGAATTAATGGAGCCGGGATGAATTCCTATTACCTTATTTTTATTCCAGCTTAAATCCTTTATATACTTTTTACCAAAATCTACATCTTCTTTATTAAGATATAAATCATAATTTAAATCTTTGGCCTTATTTTGTTTAGACCAGTCTATTCCTAATGGGTTTAGAAGATTTAAATTATTTATTACATGATGTTCTTCCTCATCCACTGGAATTAAAGTGGTATCTAAAAAGTTAAATTCCGACCAATAGCCTTTACTAAATTTATGTGAAATTCTTTGTTTGGCACCTATTAACCCCTGGACAACATGATACTCTCTTCTATAAGCTGGAAACACTAGAATCGATAAATCATAGCGATGTTTTCTTAAAAATAACACCCTAAGCACCCCCATTACTCTATTTTCTTTATAAAGAGATAACAACCTTACATTATTTATATATGGATTGTTCTTAAAAACATAGCGCACACCTTCAAACATACAGGCTATATCAATTACAGCTTCAGGGAATTTCTTCTTTAAAACTCTTACTAGAGGAGTCGCCATTAAAGCATCACCAATACCAGGTAAACATAAAATCAAAATCTTCATGGAGCTTGAAATAATCCTTCCTCATTTATGGATAACTGAGGTTTAACTAAAATTCGAGATGAGTCATTTTTTAGCAGATAATTTTGAACATAATCTTTAATCCCCTCTTCTAATTCATAAAATTTTTCCCGATAACCAATCTCCCGCAGTTTATTCATATTGGCCTCGGTAAAATATTGGTATCTTTCTTTTAAACCAGGAGGCATATCGATAAAATGAATGTTAGGATTCAAACCTAATGCTGCAAAAACGCCTTTGGCTAAATCAATAAAACTACGGGCTTTACCTGTGCCCACATTAAATATTCCACTCTTGTTAGGATTATCCAAAAAGAAAAGTATCACCTTGGTGACATCTTTTACATAAACAAAATCCCGCAATTGCCCCCCATCGGGATAGTCTTCATGATAAGACTTAAAAAGTTTTATTTCTTTATCTTTTTGAATTTGTTCAAAACCATGTAGAATAACAGATGCCATCGATCCTTTATGATACTCATTCGGACCATAGACATTGAAAAACTTTAAGCCTACCCATTGTCTGGGTTTTTCAGAACTATCCAAAACCCACTGATCAAATAAGTGCTTCGAATAGCCATAGTTATTTAAAGGTTTAAGATTGCGTTCATCATCATTATACCCCTGGCTTCCATCACCGTATGTAGCAGCAGATGAGGCATAGATAAACTGGCAGTTATTGGCCAGACAAAACTCAAAAAGGATGTTGCTATAGATGGTATTATTTTGAATTAGAAAATTTTTGTCCGCCTCTTGAGTATTGGCACAAGCTCCTAAGTGAATAACCGCATCTATCTTTTTAACACCAAGTGTCTTTAAAAAGGGTAGAAATTCTCCCCGGTCAAAGTAATTACTGTAACGCAATTTTTTAAGGTTTTCCACCTTATGATGATGGTTAAGATGGTCAACAATAATAATATCTTCTATCCCCTTTTTATTTAGGGCTTCAACTACATTGGATCCAATAAAACCGGCTCCACCAGTTACAATAATCTTTTGCTTCATAAGTATATATTACTTTACAATCAAATATTTTAACAGTCATTATGTGTTAAAATCAATTTATGAAAAAAGCGATTTTTATAGATAAAGACGGCACTCTTGTTCACGATGTTCCTTATAATGTAAATCCTCAACTGATTACCTTAAAGGCGGATGCTGGTCAAATTTTAAAGAGGCTTAAAGACCATGGGTACTTACTTATTATTATTTCTAATCAAACAGGTGTTGCCAGAGGATTGTTTCCTAAAAAATCATTAAATACAGTTAGCCAGAGAATACAAGAGTTGCTAAAACCTTGGGGAATAGCAATCGATGATTTTTTTTTCTGTCCTCACGATATAAATGGCAAAGTTGCGCCTTATATAAAGCAATGTGAATGTCATAAACCCCAAACGGGAATGTTTTTAAAAGCTGTTAAAAAATATAATATAGATATTAGTGCGTCCTGGTCTATAGGTGATAAACTCAGTGATATAGAAGCCTCTCGCCGGGTGGGGTGTAAAGCAATTTTATTAAGTAACAACAACATATCGGAGGATAATAATTACATGCAAAAACCTGATTTTATTATTAAAGAATGGCAGGAAATAATTAATATAATTAATTTATGAATCAAATTATAAAAAACAAGTATGTTAAAAATAAAAAAGAGCTCGGTAATCTTGTGGAAATGTACAAAAAACAAGGTATGAAAGTTGTTCTGACTAACGGATGTTTTGATATAATCCACGCCGGACACATCGAATATCTTCAAAAAGCAAGAGAATTAGGGGATGTTTTTATCGTTGGCATTAATACAGACAGCAGTGTTAAAAAGATCAAAGGAGAAAAAAGACCTATTAACACATTAAAAGACAGGATGGCAGTCTTGGGTGGTCTAGCTGCTGTTGATCATCTCATTGCTTTTAATGAAGACCGCCCGGCAAATTTAATCTTATCTGCAAAACCAGATATTTACGTCAAGGGAGGCGATTATAAACCGGAAAGATTACGCTCCACTGTAATTGTAGAAAAATTAGGCGGGAAAGTCGTAATAATACCATTTAAAAAAGGAAAATCAACAACAGAAATTATAAATAGAATACTTGAGGTCTACCAACCTGCTTCTAGGAATTAATTTTCGTAAGCAAGTTATTCCTCATTCTTTTAGCAACCTCTCTACCTGAAATTGCCATCATACACCTTGCTGTTTTTAAACGATTATAGTTTGCAAAAATACAACCTGAGGCATCTTTAACTGTTCCAAAAACAGGCGTTGGAATTGCTGACTATATGAATTCAAATCGTGATATCCATGCATACCACAGGGAGAAATCGGACATTCTCCTGAGGAAAAGAATATGGAGTACCTTGATAACGCACGGTATCAGGATGAGAGCTTCCCAGGACAAGCATAATATTTTGCAGTGTCGGATTAATATCAAACCTTTCCCTTAACTCTGAACTTAGTCCTTGCCTTGAGACTACTGCTAGTTGAGCAAGATAATCTTTAATTATCACCCTTATTACCCATCGGGTACAGTATTATTTTCGCCGTACACATGAGCACGAGGAAAACCATCCCAAAGGGGAGCTGTAAAAGGTTTTGAAATAATTCCTGCTCTATGAACCCGCCTTATTTAAAACAGGGATTAAAGCAGTAGCTAAAATAGCATCCCCGATTGCGCCTGTAGACTCTATAACTACTTCACCTTGAGGCTTTTTCTCTTTTTCTAAAACATCACTCGTGAACTTTGGTACTTCCATGTCTCATAATATTAACTAAAAACTTATTCAGCTTCAACTCTTCGGCTTTCTTCAAGTCTATACGAATCATCTTCACTATGATGACTGCTAACTTCTAAAAATTCTGAGTCTTCTAAACCTCGAAAGCGGTGAAGAACTCCCGGAGTAATCCGGCAAAAATTTCCCTCCTTCATATATAACACTTCATCCCCCACTTCCATACGAATATTTCCTTTTAAAACAATAAAAGTTTCATCTTTGATTTTATGATAATGAAGACTGCACTGATATCCTTTTTTAAGAAAAAAGATTTTGGAACAATATTTATCGTTGTTCTCGATCCATTTTTCATATCCCCACACCTTAGGCACTATAGCAACCTCATCAATATGATTACCATAATTTACTGCAGACCTTAACTCTTCAAGAGAAATAGTTGCGGTTCCGGGTTTTTGCACTACCAGACCTCCGGCATAGTTTGCAAGGTATGCCGAATCATTTATATCTAATCCGCTTGTAAGACCCAAGGCTAAGACCGCAACAGAGGTATCACCTGCCCCGCTTACATCAAAAACCTTAATTTTTTTAGTAGGGAAATCTTTAGAGGTCCCTTCTTTTGTAAAAACACTGACTCCTTCCTCGCCTCTTGTCACTACAATGTTAGCATTAAAAAATTTTACTAAACTATCGCCAACCCTAGAAAGTTCTGACTCGCCAGACATCTCCTTAGCTTCTTTCCAATTTGGAGTTAAAACATCTACCCCTATAAAAAAATCTTTACTGGAAGGTTTAATATCAGCAACAACAATCTTCCTGTGACTCTTTGCAATTCTGATAACCTGTCTGGTGAAATTTTCGGAGAAAACTCCTTTAGCATAGTCTGAGAGTATTACTCCGTCACATTTTTTGATTTCTTTCTCTACTAGCGATAGCAGCTTTTTCTGGACCTCATTATCCAAACAAGTTGTTTCTTCCTCATCTACCCTCAACAACTGATGATTATCAGCGACAAATCGATGCTTAGTCACTGTAGATCTAGAGGTAACAGTTAGAAGACCTACTGTATCAATATTTTTTTCCCTGCCTAAAGTTTTAAGAAGTATATTTCTCCTGCCATCTCTACCTATAACTCCGCAAAGTACTGATTTAGCTCCCAGGGCAGCCAAATTTTGGGCAACATTACCTGCTCCGCCAGGAACGTAAAACTCGTTATTTTTGTGTAAAATTAATACCGGTGCTTCAGGAGAGATTTTGGTTGCCTTGCCGTAAGAATAATGATCAAGCATCACATCACCAATAACTAAAATTTTCTTATTAGAAAATTCCTCTAAAGATTGGCCGATGTTATTCATAGTTTTAGATGAAAATAGTATACCATCAATTTGAAAAAAATTTAATCCTTTCTGTAAAAAAATCTTTCAATACCCAAAACGAAAAGATATACATTAGAGGCATAACTGGAAAAAGATATCTGGGCAAAACAGTACTTACCGATAGCAAGACAAAATAGACGACTATCCAGATTAGAACTACCCCTAAGGGACCATTTAAACATTTTTCCTTTAAGTTAGACTTTCCGATTCTAATAATTGCCAATACAGTTAAAATTGTCATCACCGGCCAGGTCCACTGCCAATCAGCAGCTGTTTTAACAACACCCTCCCAAGGCACATGCCACCTATTAAAAAGCAGCAGATCCCAAACCGCAGTAGGATCAAAATTAAGTTTACCTTTATGAAATTCATATATGTATCGCTGAACACCAAAAAAACTTCTTAGAGAATTTCCTTGGAGGAATGCCGGAATATAGACAATAAGCATGGTTACCAGGATTGTCGGGGAATAAAGAAACAAGGTAACTATTTTTTTGCGATTCTTTATTGTTATTGTATGCAGCAACCAAACCAAGAATAAAACTGCTCCAGTAATCCAAAACTTAGTAGACATTACCAATCCTAACGATATAAAAGCAGGAATAAGATAAATAACTTTATCCTTAGATAGTATATAAAAGATAAAACTTAATAAAATAAAAAATAGTTGGATATTATCAAGAAGTGGCGCATAAAGCATTTGAGCTATAAATAACTTCTCAAAACTAAACAGGGCCACAAGTATAATTGACCATAGATAATCCTTAAATATTAACAAAGATAAAATAAATAAAGCGGCTAAGGATAATATATTAAACACTGGTCCTGTCAGACGTTCATTATTAAAATATATTTCTGACAAACCAATTAGATACTTACCCAAAGGGGGTTGATCAGCATTAAATATAGCCGGGTTTGCTCCATGCATGTAACGCCAAGCTGCATAAGCATAAATTGTTTCATCAGGCAATATTGAAATTGGGTCTGTACGGACGTACTGCGACTGCCCATATAATTTTTCCAAAAAAGCAGGATTAACAGGGTAGGTGTATATGGCAAGATGGCTTTTAATAAAAAAAGTTAGGTTTGCAACAGTAATTAAAAAAACAGTAATAAACGCGATAACTTTTAATTTTTGCATAGAATGATCTTTAAAAGAGTATACCAAAATTACAAGAAGTGTTTTAGACTGTATTTAATCTATGAAACGATATTTAATTTTACTGCTTGTTACCTTTATTCCTTTAGCATTTGTCTTTTTTCCTTTCTTCCATGATGGATTCTTCCCCACAATGGATGATGTCCAGGTTGTCAGAATTGAGGAAATGTATAAAGAACTTGTGTCGGGACAATTTCCTGTAAGAATAGTAAGTGACCTTGGCAATGGTGCAGGCTATATGCTTTTTCAATTTTATTCCCCACTTGTTTATTATATCGGAACGCTTTTCCATTTATTAGGCTTTACTCTGGTAATATCTACTAAACTTACATTTTTATCAGGTTTTATTTTGGCATGGATTGGAATAGTTTTACTCCTGCGAGAATATTTTGATGAATACTCAACCTTTTTTGGATCAGTATTATTTTTTGGTTCATCTTATATGGGCTACGATGTATTTCATAGGGGCGCCCTAGCCGAGTTTTATGCCCTTGCCATACTTCCGTTATTGTTTTTTTTAATTATTAAGTTTTCAAAAACCCTCTCTAGCTTTTATTTTTTAGCCTCTTCATTTGCTATAGCAGCCTTGGTTATCATCCACAATCTTACAACTTTGATAACTTTCCCATTTATTTTAATAACCATATTTTTACTTTTCAGGAAAAAATTGATATATGGTTTTTGGGCCGTATTTTTAGGAATTACTTTATCTGCCTTCTATTGGCTGCCGGTTGTTTTTGAAAATAAATACATTGTTATTAACCAGGTAGACTTTGTTATAAACACCTACAAAAACCACTTTTTGACCTTGTCCCAGCTGGTAGGATTTGAAAAAGCGCCATGGGGCTTTATTGCTCCAATACTTGGGGTAACTACTTTCCTGGGGGCAGTATTTGCCGCCTTATTACTATTAGTTGGTCAACGGTTAAAATTTATCAAAAGTAATCCTAGTGCTTTTATTATTTTTTCCTTAATTTCTTTTATCTTTACTTTATTTATGGCTTCCGATATAAGTCAACATGTCTGGGACCCAGTTTCTCCTATTTTAAGATATATTCAGTTCCCCTGGAGATTTTTAACATTGGCAACTTTCTTTGGGGTAATAAGCTGCACCCTCTTGCTTTCTAAAATATCCCCCTTACCTTTAAAACTACTAATCGGATTACTGCTTATCATTCCTCTTTTTACAATTCAATACACTTACTTACGTCCTAAGGAATATAACTACATCAGCAAATATACAGCAGATGACCCCTGCGGAACAGCCGGATGGTCAAATGAATATATCCCAGTTTGGGCAAAAGAATGTCGACCCAAAGGGGATAAGTTAAAGCCGGTAAATATTATTGATGGAGAATTAAAGATCAAAAACCTAGAAGTTAAAAATCACGCCAGGTTATATACTTTTACGACATCAGGCGAAGGCACAATTTTATTTGATAAATACTATTTTCCTGGATGGGAAACTAAAATCAATGGCGAACTGGTTTCTTCTCTACCTTCCACACCCCATGGCCTGATAGCTTTAGAGATACCCCCAGGAGAACACACTATTTCTCTTGTTTTTACCAATACCTCTATACGTACCATTTCTAATATAATTTCTTTGTTAGCATTTGTTTCAAGTATGGGATTATTTATTAAATTAGTGAAGAAAAATATCAGGCAACATTAACTCTAAAGTTAAGCTCGGGATCAAATTTCCATTTACGTTGGTTTTCATCTGAATAATATCGAATAATCTTAAGTCTATAAAAAACCGCTAAAGTATCAAGAAACATTAGCAGTACTGTCCTTAGAAACTTCCGGCTTGTGAGGATGGAGGTGCCCCCAAAATCCAATTTTACTTCAACCGGTGCTTCAAAAATTCTATTAAAACCCAAATAATTAGCTACTGCCAATATTTCAATATCAAAAGCAAAGGCTTTTACCAAGAGCCGAGGTAAAACTTTTTCTAAAACTTCTCTTCTATAAAATTTTACTCCCACTTGGGTATCTTTTATTTTTAAACCAAAAAGGAGTCTTGTTACCATTTGATATCCAAAAGAAAGAATCTTCCGTTGCCAGGGGTAGATTACTTTTGATGCCGGATGCCGTTTAGACCCAACAACAATGTCGGCGTTATACCACTCAAAGTGTTCAAGAAGCATGGATAAGCTGTTTGGATTAAGATCCATACCTGCATCTATAAAAGCAACTATGTCGCCTTTACTTTGTGCCATACCGAAACGTACGGCATATCCTTTGCCTTTATTCGTTAAGTAACCCACAATTTTAACGTTTGGAAATTTTTTGGCAAATTCTGAAGCTTTTTCAAAAGTATTATCCACACGGCCGTCTATAACACAAATTAATTCAGAAGGATAACGTAAGTTGTCCAACACTTCCTTAATCCTTTTTAAATCTCTAACTATAGTTTTTTCTTGCTTATAAGTCGGGACGATTACTGAAATTAACTTTGGCTGCATACCTCAAGTATATAAGAAGACCTACAAGCAGTAAAGCGGTGACAGTAATAGAGACTGTAATCACGGTTTTTAAACTGTCGTGATAAGTAAAGATTCCTAAAATTTGTGCTAGTGCAGCAATTAATGGCAATAAGACCACTTTAACTTTGCCCAAAGAAAGATAAAAATGAATTAGTAAAGAGCAAAGTGTAAAAAGAGCAATAAATACTCCAAACCATACAAGTAAACCAGCAGCTTCCAGATATGATGCACCGTAAAGAATACTAATGGTAAATTTTGGGAACATCCAGTATATAAATAAAATACCTGAAGATAATAGTATGGTCAAAACAAGACTGTAAATAAAGATTTTTGTATAATTTTCACCTTCAGACTCTCTTTTAGAAACCAAAGGAAACATTACTGCTGAAATCGGACCTGCCCCAAAAAAAATTATCTTCCCGAGTGTTGAGAGTGCCGCATAAATCCCGGCATCATGCGGCGAGAAAAAATGTTTTACCAAAAGCACGTCAGTAGAATAAAGGGATGTAACGGCAACCGACTGGATTACAACCGGAAAAGAATATCTCAACATCGGAGCAATGTCCGGTTTACTCTCAGGTTCTTTTTTGAAATAGTCACGAATAAATAATCGGGATAATAAAAACCCAATAAAGGCAGCAAGAACCAAACCAATAGTTGCACCAAATACAGAAAAACCTAAATAGATAAAAGAGACGCCCGAAATTAAACGAATAGAATTTTCGGCTAATATGCTTGTAACCATACTTTTAAAGCGTAACAGCCCTTGCAGTACTCCCCTGTTAAGTACGGCCGGTATCATAAACAAAAAAACTAAGGAGCTTACTGCAATTAACATCTTGTTTTCTATTTGCAAAAAAGACGAAAGAGGTGCAGATATAAGTAAGACTAACAGTGTGATAACTCCTGCAAAAAGGAAGATTTTTTTATTGAACCAGCTTATTAACGTTGTTATTTGGACATCTGTTTTGGAGGCTGATATGAATTTTACAATTACAGGGCCAAAAGAAGCGGGCACCATCGCCGCAAGTCCAATTAATGAAAAAATTGCCGCAAGCTCACTATAATTTACAGGTCCTAACATTCTTCCGATGATTAAGTGGTAAATGTAATTTAAAAAATTTGTAGCATTGCTGCCTACAATCATTACCGCACTTCCGGTAAAAAGTGGATTTTTTATAATCTGTTTAATGTAATGCTTCATGCTATCCAATAACCTCTTAAAAACAACATAGTTTCTACTGCTAACCAAAAGAATAAAACAGAAAGAACAAACACTTTTACCCATTTAGGAAAACTATTAATTAAGATGGTTAAAGCAATAAAGCTTGGGAAAAAAATTAGTATGTATCTTGGGACAGAAGAAAGGCTGCCTTGAATCGAGGGAGTTAAAAAACCAAAAAGAGCAAAGAAAAGATAAGACAACCTTATCTTTTTAAAATATCCATAAATAGGCAACAGAAAGAAGGCAATTCCTACTATAAACTCGAGTAAAATAGTTTGATAAATAGGATTATTAAAATCAACAGCAATGAGCATTTTTATATACCTAAACAGAACTTGTGGTAAAAGTGTAATTCCAGACTGGTGCTGTTCACCGACAATTTTTTGTAATCGGTAAAAAGTAATCGGATCACCCACTGTTACCCATTGATATGCCATATAGCTTAATAAACCTATCGGTACCAACAACAACCATAAAAAATCTTTTTTTGAACCTTTCTGCTGCCAAGCTTCTATTATTAAAGCGGGCAGTAATAAAACTCCAAATACTCTGGTAGCTGAAGACAGAGCCCCCAGGATTCCCGCTATCCACCATTTCTGTTTACGTGCAGCGTAAAATGATCCAACAGTAAGCAGTAAAAACAGCGACTCATTATAAACCGATCCAAAGTAAAATGAGGTGGGGAAAATAAGTATTAATATTATGGTAGAATACGCAATCTTTCGAGAAAAATCCATTAGCACTAGTTCAAACAGTAAAAGCAGTGCAAGGATAAAAGATAAATTAGATATAATTATTCCCACCAAGGTTGAAAACATCAAGGCAGAAAAGATGTCTTTTGACAAAGGCTCTGCAAAAAAAGAGATTAACGCTGGATATACAGGAAAAAAAGCCTGCTCCAGATTCTTATATCCAAAGATAGATATTGAAAGATAATGCTCACCATCAAAATTTGCCCAGGAAAAGAGGTAGGGAGATAAATGATAATTAGTCGGTCCTCCACCTAAAAATTTATCTGTAAAATGTAGGGGAATAAAATTTATAGCTATTAGCAAAAAGATAACTAATAAAAATCTCCACACTAAAAAAAGACCTAGAACTTTTAAAAAATGATCGCTTATATTATTTTTTAAAAAACTCTTCATGGTAACTTTACTTATCTGGAGATTTCCCGATATAAAGCAATGGTTTCTTTAGCTGTTTTTTCCCAGGAAAATTTTTTAATATTCTCAAATCCTTTCTCTACTAAATTTTCCCTTAAAAATTTATTTTTAACAACATCTACAAGAGCTTTATTGATACTGCTCACACTAGATGGATTAACAAAAAGAGCCCCTTCCCCTGCAACTTCGGGCATTGAAGAAATATTTGAGGTTATAACAGGAGTGCCACAGGCTTGAGCTTCTAATATTGGTAACCCAAAACCCTCATAAAAGGATGGCAAAAGCACAACTTGTGCTAAATTCATTACAGCTACTAAATCTGCAGTGGGAACAAATCCTAAGACGTGTTTATCTGGATCCTTTCCAAATCTTTCTAAAAAAACCTTAAAGCTTTTAAGTTCAGGATGGTCTAGATTTTCTCTTTGGTCAAAACCGCTGCCAACTAAAACCAAATTCACTCCCACATCTTCACAGGCCAACGCTAAATTCATGAGATTTTTATTCCAATTTATATTTCCTGTATATAATACAAATTTTTTCGGTAGTAGATACTTGAAACTTACTTCATTAAGCAACTTTATATTATCAATTTGCTTAAACTCCCCTGATGCAGCCAACGGTATTACATGTACGTCTTGAGAATTAATACTTAAATAACGGACAATATCCTTTTTGGAAGATTCCGAATCAGTAATAATAGATTTTACATTTTTCAGTGCTAATTTTTGCCGCAAAAGATTTACCGATCCTTTTAACCCTGAAGGATAATGTTCAGGAAAAACAAGTGGGGTCACATCATGTATTGTTACCACAGTTGGGAATTTTTTCAACAATGGTAACGATCTTTGGAATAAATCAAAGAAAGGATAATGTGCTATATCGCTATTGTCTATTTCTGATATTTCAGAAAATTCCTGTACTTCAATCTCAGGATCTTTTTTCAAAGCTTCAAGTAAATTTTTAGTATAAGCCCCTATCCCTCTTATATTATGCCCTGTTGAAAGCGGTAAACTGCAAAATGCTACTTTCATTTGTTAAATATATACCTCCAATAAGCTCTAGGAAATCTTAAAGCAGAGAAAAAGGAAAAAATAATACCTTGATAACCATCTAAAATTCCTTTATTTCTTATTTGCGTCATTAAAAACCAAGACAAAGGCTTAAAAAGAAAATAATCAAAAAATTGCCAAAGACCTCTTGGTGTTTTATCTTGTCTTAATTCTTTTGCTATAAGTTCTATATAGCGGTTATTTCTCTCCAAGTAGCGTTTAAATGTAGGATCGGCCATATGTATCAAATCATTTTGCAGCCATCCCGCTCTCCCTTCAACAATGATTTGCTCGTGGACACTTTTGCAAGGAAAATGTGCCTTACCCTTCTTTACAAGTCTAATAACTCCGTCGGGATAAACACCTCCATATCTTAAATATTTACCGAGAAAATAATTAAGCCGTGGGAAAAAAAATGCATTAAAAGGTCCTTCTTGGATACCTATATTATCGTCTCTTTGAACCAGTAATTTCTGGTGTCTTAAAAATAAATTTCTTTTAGGAAGGCTTTCCTCATACTTGACTATTTCCATATTTGTCATATGAATTATTTTTATTATCTCATCGGCAAGCTGATTACTTATTACCTCGTCTGCATCTAGTTGTAATATCCACTCTCCGGTTGCCTGTTCCAATGCTTTTTGTTTGTTAATATGAAAAATTGGTGGATTATCGGTAATTATTACTTCGGCATTAAAAGATTTGGCAATTTCAACTGTCTTATCAGTCGAACCTCCGTCAACAATAATAATTTCATCGGCAATATCTTTAACTGATTTAAGGCAAGTAGCCAAATTTGTTTCTTCGTTGTATACAGCTAGTACTACAGATAATTTTTTCATAGATAACTCACTAAATAAAATGCATCCAGCCCATTAGGATATTTTATTAACTTTTTAACGTCAAAAACATCCCGATGGCGCAACCCATCATATTCACTGGGAGTTAACATATATAATACCCCCGGGTGTGGAAAGCTTTCAATTGGATTCCAATCTCCAAAGTGGTATTTATCAAAGAAAGAAACGAGATTAAAGGAACGATTTTCGTTTTCGTTGTAATACACAGTATCTAAATATCCCGGTAGAGGAGTCTGTAAATAGTAAGCAAAGAAGATATACGGCTGCCCTCGTTCTGCTGTAACATAAACCTGAAAATACCTATCATGCTCTTTTATATATTCTATCGCTTGCTTCATCCCATATTGCCATTCAATTGCATATCTTTTTGCATACTCTCCAAAATAACCTACAACATAATTTTTAAATAAAAAGCTGTACATAATAACACCAATAAACACCACTAAAATTTTTAAATTAGTTTTTTTGAAGATACTAATTAAAGTATAAAAACCAAAAGCAGTTATTAAATGCCAACTACCCAACATAAACATTGCCCGAGCAGCATGCGGTGCTTCATTAACCAAACTTGATGGAATTGGACCTAAAATTCCCCAAACGAGTAAAACTAATCCCTCTTTTGATCTTCGTATTCCTAAAGCGATTAAACCTATTATTAAAAACAAAATGTCTAAAATATAGAATTCTCCCGTTATCTGAGAAGAAAGCATTGGATTTTTATCTCCGGAAATAGCGAGATAACGTGGGCTATAATGCAAGAAATACTGGTTGAAAATTATCTCCATTCTGCCAAGTAATGGATTTTGAGTTTTTTGATAAAGAGAAGTGCTTGATATCCTCTCCATTCCAAACGAAGTTTGGTTTATTCTTTCTCTTCCTATTAAACCAGGATTTAAAATCATTAATATTATAAAAGAAAACCATATTAAAACCCCAAATAAAAAATATGGCCTAATGTTCAAAAGCTTTTTAAAATAAAGCATAGTTATTAAAAATATTAGAGGAGGAGTGATAATTTTAGCGCTAGGATATGTTAATAAATCAATACCAAAACTTAAAAACGCTATAGTTACTAAGATTGGTTTTTTATTTATGCCTTGAAAAAAACAAACACTCCCTAATAAAAAGAAAAAAAGGGCAAAATTTAGTTCGTGATTGAAACGGGAAAAATGTATATTATAGGGAGAAATTGCCAAAAGAAAAGCTGCAATCAATCCCGCTAAGTTGCTTTTAAAAAAAATTTTTCCAAGGAAAAAAAGTAAAGTAACATTTAAAACCCCAAAAAGAGCTGCTGAAAATCTAGTGCTTAACTCTGATAGACCCATCAGCTTTACAAAAACAGTTGTTATATAGATATGTACAGGATGCTTATCCTCCCCAAAAGCTTTAAACACCAAAGGAAAACTTTTGCCCCATTCGTCTTTACCAAAATTTGCTATAGTCCAAGCATTGTAACCAACAGAAGCTTCATCCCATGATAAGGCAGGAGGAATTTGATCTATTTTATAAACACGAACCAAAGAAGCCAGAAGAACAATGACCAGCAACAAAACAATTGTAAAACATTTATTTAAATTTAATTTATTTTTTAACTTCATATACATAGAAGGCTACACTACCATCCAGGTTATTAATTTGATCACTAGGCATAAGCGTTGCTATTTTTTCTTTCGAGGAAGCAAACACTAAAGATCTGCCGACTGGTATTTTGTCAAAACTCGGTTGTTGAAAACTAAACTTATTAAAACGTGCAACCATGGATAAACCCCACCTGTCTACACCATTATATTGCACTTCACTGCGAAATAGTGAAGGGTTATAGTGAAGATAGAATAAGGCAAATATGTAAGGCTGGGCATATTCATCCGATATTATTATATTATCAAATTTATTAAATTCTTGGTTATAATTTTTAAATATTTTTTGGTAACCAAACTGCCAATCTGCCGATGACATAAAATTATAATTTTTTATAAAATTGCTGTAATATAAAGCAAAAAAGGAAAGATATATACCTACTATGATATATGTAAATAACCTGATCTTTATCTTTGTTTCCAAAAATACAATACTGCCCGCAACAAGTATTGATAAAAAGGGAGCTACAACCAAGGAGCGAAGTGAATGAGGAGCTTCTTTTGTAATTGCAGACGGTATAAGTCCAACTAGTACAACAAAGATGGGTAAAACCATAAGCAAAAGGCTCTTTGCTAAAACGTGTTCCTTGATATTTTCTAGAGCTTTATACCGGTAAATATAAAAAACAAGAAAAGAAAACCCTAAAAGTATCAAAGGTAAATCTATAATATATAATTGACCAACTCCGGGATAATGACTGCGCATATTCTTATCACCTTGAATTACCAAAAAATCCAGGCTAAAATGAGAAAGATAATTCTTAAAAAAAGTCTCCACAACCTCTTCCAGGCTTAGATTATCATGAAATATCCCCACAGCCTGTACCCGTGTATTTCCGTCCTCCGAGCTCATCAAGCGGACTATTGGTACACTTAAGATAAAAAAAATAATGATTCCCAAAAAGGCAGTAGAAAAATATTTTTTAGACTTTAATAAGCTTTGCTTTAAAGAAAGAATAGCGAGAAAAATTACTGTTAAAGGAACAATAACCCGAAAGCTATTATAACTATACATACTTAGAACAAAACTTATGAAAGTAAAAATAATAAAGGGATGGTTTTTAAAGGATAATAAGAAAAAATAAATACCAAGAAGATAGAACATTACTCCAGCAGTAGCTTCATAACCAGTCCGGCTAAAAATTAAAAACCACGGAGAAACAGACAGGATAAAAGTACTTAACAAAGAGAGTTTTTGGTTACCGAAAATCTTAAGAGATACCAGATAAGTCAAGATAAGAATCCCTAAGGAATACAAGACTGCCGGAAACCTGACAGAGAACTCGCTTAAGCCAAATAGCAATTCTGTTACCGCTACGCTATAAATATATATAGGAAGTTTAAATTCTCCAAAGGCGCGAAAATGTAGTGGTAGAACCTCACCCCATTCATCTTTACCAGTTGTAATAAGAGAATAGGCATTATAGCCAATAGAGGCTTCATCCCAATATAATGATCCAGGGATCTCACCGATCTTATAAACCCTAGTTAAAAAAAAGAGAAATAAAATCACCAGAAGATAAAGATAAGTTTTTTTCACTTAACCTCCACTATTTCAAAGGCAACCTGACCGTCAAGAAAGTTTATTGTTTTTAGAATGTGTTGTCCGAAAGGAAAATCGCCCGGCTTGCCAATAAACAGTAATCTTCTATCTGGATTTTGGTTGATAATATCCACATACCTAGTTTCCTTGTCACTAAGATCTGGAAAATAAAACTTATCAAATCTTAAAACACGTACCCAGTCGTAAGTTTTAAAACGAATCAAGTTGGGATTATTCTGGAACCTCACCGGATCAAACTGCAGATAAAATAAGGTAAACATTTGAGGTTCACCATAATGTCGGGTGAAAATAATTTCGTCATAGTCTTGCTGATGCTCTTTTATGTATTCAACTGCCTGCTTGTAGCCGTATTGCCAATCACGAGAATATAGTTTGGCATATTTTTGGAAGTAGTTTTGTAAGTAGAAAGATACCGAAAGACTGATAACAACAACTACCATTATCATAAACAGAGGGGATAAATTAATACGTCTGGGCTTAAACAATAGATAAGCTTCATACAAACCAAACGCTGAAATCAATTGATAAACCGGAACAGCGATTAGTGTACGTAAAGCATGAGGGATACTATCATTAGTAACAGAAACGGGGACAAAGGCAAGTAACAACCAACTAATTAAAAACCACCTAAATTGTATTTTTTTTCTAAACAAAAATAAAAAACCTATTAATACAAATGGGGCTTGAAATAAATATAATTCTCCAACTCCTTGAACATGATGTTGCTTATGCGGAGCACCGGAGATAAATAAGAAATCCGGAGAAAAATGAGTAAGATAATTTTGTGAAATTACAAAAGCTCCATAAGTTAATTTATTATAAATAAGTCTTGGCAAAGGACTGGGTAAAGTAGAACTTCCCCTGTACTCATTAATTCTTAAAACGAAGCCCGGATCATCAGTAATACTTACTAACTTATATCGGGCATTGCCCTCTCCGCTTAAATAATACGGAACAAGTGGTAATAATAAAATTATTAAAGTTATCGCTGATAAAACAATTATTCTTGGAGATTTTAGAAAAGTTTTTCTAAAAATCAAAATAGTTGTAATAATAAATATGGGGGTAAAAACCCGGGCACTATTATATGTATAAATAGAAAGTGCCAAAGGAATCATTGATAAAATCCACCATTTTTTGTCTTCAAAACCCTTTATTAGCCACCAAAAACCAAGTACTATCCAAAAAACGGCAAATGATGATTCAAAAGAAGCGCGGGTTAAATGAATATGCCAAGGAGATATTGCCAACAAAAACGATGCTAACAAACCAATAATATTACTTTGGAAAATAATCCGGGTTAGGAAAAATGTTATTAATACAGTTAAAGTTCCATACACAACTGGGGTAATCCTTACCCCTAACTCATTTAAACCTAAAAGTGCGATACCAGGAATAGAAGCATAGATTTGAGCCGGTAGTTTATACTCACCATAGGCTTGGAAATGAACAGGAAATACCTCTCCCCATTCGTCCTTACCCGTTTTTAGAATGGAATAGGCATTATAGCCGATCGAGATCTCATCCCAATTTAAAGCAGGAGGGTTCTCTGCGACCCTGTAAAAGCGGAACATAAAAGCCAAAAAAACTATAGCTATTAGTAGAAGGAGGTCTCTTCTTCCCATGCGTTAATCTTAGCAAGACTGAGGCATAGCTTTCAACATAGACTCTTGGTCACTTGGTGAATCCAAGGAGTGGGTCAAGATAGTTATTGGAGTCATCACAAACCTTTTCATCTTTAAAGTTGCCAGTTTCAGGAAGAATAACCCCCACAGACCCAAAATAGGCATCCACTTCATTTGCTGAGACTTGCCAAGGTATGACAATATTATAAATTGGAGCATTTGAACCAGGCCTTATAATATTAGCATCCTTCCACCAAAAAAGATAACGAAAACCCACCGCAGCCCCCGGGTTTGTAATATAATTGATACTGATACAGAAAAAGTCCTTACTATCTGCATCTTTCTTTATAAAATCCACTGCTTGTTTTTTATAAAGATAGGAGTTTTTAAACTCCTGTACTTGAAATAACCAAAATGTATTAGTTAACACAATCCCAACAAGAATTACTGCTACTAACCACCTCCTCACAAAGTCTAAAATAGAGATTAACAAAGAAAAAACCAATAAATTCAAAGCTATAAAATTTGCAAAATAATACTCACTCACTCCCCTCTTTGAGAGTAGCTGACTAACAACAAGTAATACAATCCACAATATAATTATTAGAAGCTGCGGCGATGTAATACTTTTTTTTATTTTGAGAAAAGTCAACGTCAATAAAAAAAGCAGATAACTAAAAAACACCGGTATCTTGACACCCCAAAGTAGGCTCTGCGCGAAAGCTCCAGAAGCAGCATCAAAAATCTTTGTGAGTCGTGTATATCCTTCCGGTTCCTCCCGATATATAGTTAAAGAGCTGACAAATCCATTGATCTGCTGAAAATTATGACGGAATTCAAAAATCCAGAAAGGAGCAGTTAAAACCATAAAAAAGGCGACCAATAAGAGAACCGACTTAATCCTAAGTTGTTTTTTAGAAAACAAGAATGCAATCAAGGATAAAGGAACAAGAGGTAGTAGTGCAATATGGACATGCCAGATTAGCCCAAATAACAACCCCAAGAGAGGAAAAGCTCTTTGATTTCCACGAAGAAGAGAAAATAAAGCATAAAGATACCAAAAAGACCAAAGTAATGTTGGTTGAGTAGGCACAACCCAACGATCCCAAAAAACAGTAGAGATTGTTACTGCATAAAGAGTTGCTCCAACAATTCCAGTCGTTTTAGTAAACATATTTGAGAAAATAAAATACACACTGATAACCGTCAGGAGACCCAAGATCGTTGATGATATTGTTGCAGCAATAGGATCTAAGTTCATTATGGCAAAAAATGGTACTAGAAGATAATAAAAAAATGGACCAATAAAAACACCGTCCACGCTGGTAAGTTGACCAATTAGTCTAAAGTGGTGATCAACTAAAATATCTTTAACAATCCAACTATAAAGATCCTGGTCATGTTCAAAAACATAATAATTTTCCAACTTATAAGTACGAAAAAATAAACCTAGTAAAACAATAAATACCAGTATTAATTTTGTAAAAATAGACTTATCTATTACCAATTTCTGGATTTTCATTATACTTAGAGTAGATTCCTCAAAAAATAATATTTAGAATAATTTACTTTTTAGTAAACCTGCCTTGTGTAAACGAAAAACAAAAATCTGCCAAAAAGTTTCCATAATAAACTTTGATCCCTTAAAAAAACGAATCGACGATGCTTTCTCATGATAACGTGTAGGTATTGCAATCTCTCCTATTTTAAAGCCATGACTTAGTGCTGAAATCGCCATTTGCTGATCAAAAACAAAATCATTTGAGAACCGCTGAAAAGGAATGGTTTTTAAAAGCTCTGCAGAATAAGCACGATATCCTGAAAAATGTTCTGTAAAATTCACACCTAAAAAAATATTTTCTAATAAGCAAACAAAACGATTTATATAATACTTTAATAACGGCATTCCACCCTGTAGTGCCCCTTTTTTATTTTGAATACGACTCCCAAACATAAAATCATATCTCTTCTGTAGAATCGGTCTAATCAGCTCTTCCATCAACGATGCATCATATTGATAATCAGGATGTAACATCACCACAACATCAGGATTGTATTTTAATGCTTCCCAGTAACATGTTTTTTGATTACCACCGTAACCTAAATTTTGAGAATGTGTAAAAACTTTAATACCGAGTTTTTTAGCAACTTCAACAGTTTTATCTATACTTTGATCATCAACTAAAATAATATGTTTCCTTAAATATTTTGGTATCTCATTAAAAGTATCCTTAATTGTTCTTTCAGCATTATAAGCAGGCATTACTATCACTATTATTGGAGTTCTATTCATTTTATTCTAATTTAACAGCATAGAAAGCCGGTTGTCCATCATAGAAATAGAAAGTTTTCAGGATTTTTTCAGTGTTTATCGAGTTTATGGGTAAGGTCCAAGGACTTGCAATAATTAGCGTATTTTTAAGTCCCTGATCTTTCGGCCATTCAACTTTTCGAATTGAGAATTTATCAAACAGTACTTCTCTCTCTTTTGTACCAATTCGGTATTCTTCCTGAAGTAACCCTGGAGGATAATTACCGTAATAAGCAAAGTAATAATGGGCTGCTGTCCCGACTACCGGCGCAGATTGACCATATAGAGGATCAAAGACGATCTGGTCAAAATCGTTATATTTAGACCATGCAAATAAGGCAGCCTGTTTGAACGGATAGTGGATATTTTGTGATTTTTCATATGGGAAATTAACAAAATACATATGTAAAAAGTAGACGATATTAAGAAAAAATGCGATCGCCAACAAACATACAACACCTGTTTTAATCAAGCCCCTTACACCCCTTTGTCTGAGTAAAATCTCAAGAAACCAATACATGCCTGCTGCAGAAATGATGTTGAGCATTGTAAAAACCATAATAATACGATGAGGGCTATGAGGTTCAAAGGTTAAAGCACTCGGTAAAGCTCCGATGGCTATCCAACCTAATACAAAATTTCTAAATCGAGCTTCTATCCTTCTGAAAAGAAATACGAATCCCAAAAAGACGAATGGAATTTGTATTAATAGTAATGGGCCAGACCCAATAGGTCCTTGATTAGTTAAATCTAGCCCATTTAAAAATAGGTAATCCGGACTAAACTGCTCTAAATAACGATTGAAAATATAATCAATAACCGTCTTTTCTCTAAAAACAGTCGCCCCAACTTCTGCCTTCTGAATATCCCCCAACCTTTCTCCTAACAATACATCCTGAGTAACAAAAACTGTCGTGGATCGATATCGGCTTCCGGGATTCAACAGAATGATAAGGAAAAGCGGAAAAACAAGAAAGACTCCCAGTATCACCGGGAAAATTAATTTACGATAGGATTTAGTTATTAGCTCTTCTCGAAAAATATAACCAAACAGAAATACTAAAAGTGGGATAATAACTGCGTGGGAAA
This sequence comes from Candidatus Parcubacteria bacterium, assembly GCA_003599595.1. GTDB lineage: Bacteria > Patescibacteriota > Microgenomatia > Levybacterales > GWA1-39-11 > SURF-62. Next base: position 1,494 of record QZIP01000009.1, on the reverse strand, counting down.
AATATGTGTACATCGCTACAGAGATAGCTACTATTCCCAGATAAAGCCAGCGAGATATCTTTTTATCTTCTAAATATTGTAGTAAAGAAGAAAATCCAAGAAGCATAAAAAAGATACCGGCTCCATTTTCAAAACTCTTTCTTGCAAAAAATATTTCAAATGGGGTAATCGCCGTAACAAAGGCAGCCAAAAGAGCAATTTTTGGATTTCGAAAGATTTTGTTAACAAAAAAGAAGACGAGAGGAATAATCCCAATAGAAAATAAAAGCCCGGGTATACGAATAATATATTCTTTATTCCCCAACAAAAAATAGGTGAGTGCAGTAGTGTAAGTATAAAAAGGTGGCTTAAAATCATGGACAGATTCAAATATTAATGGCAAAAAATTACCATAAATATCCTTTCCTGTTTGGGCAACCGAAATCGCATCATATAATTGTGTTATCTCATCGTGGTTTAACTGAACAGGAAAATCAGCAAACCGATAAAGACGGAATACTGATCCTAAAATAATAATTAGAAGTAATAAACAGATCTTATTTGTCATAATAACAGGCGTTGCTTTGCAGCAAATAACCCATCTCCTTCCCTTGTTCATTAAAGTAGATCTTATTTACTGGAGACTTTGAAGCTTCATTAATCTTCTTAAGATCCCTCTTGCTCGCTAGGATATTTACAAAATTTCCAGATGGACAAGACGTAAATGTACCACCCGAACCGGAAATGATGATATTATTCAAAGACGTTTGTCTTACCCGATAAGGCCAGCCTACTTCCAAAAAATTATTTTTTGGATTAGTGGTTAAATACCAGTTTAAATAAGGAGCCACATCATCCGTTAAATCATCAGAGACAACCCAAGAAAAAGAGTTACTCGCTTCTTTAATATCCACCATCACCTCTTTTAGCCAAACAGGACGAGATTTCAGAGAAACTGTTTCCAGTTGTCCAGAAAAAGCGACAGTCACTATTGTCTCTATGAGCACTAACACAACAATTAAAAAACGTGCCTTTTTGCCTAACATAACTATTCCCCAAGAGGTGATCAAGACTATAAAAGGTAAAATAAGGATAACAAGGGAAAAACCAAACTGCGGATAAAGGAAAGTGGCTGGCCAACTCAATAGAAAAAATAGCGGAAGTATTTTTTTATGTCTACCTTCTCCTTTTGTTATAACAAAAAATAGGCCAAGAATAAAAGGAATAATAAGAACTTTAGGGAAAGCTCCTGACCCTAGCCACCCCCATCGCCCACTCCTGTCAAATTCTCCAAAATAAATGCTAGGTTGAAGGGTAGAAAACCAATTCATGCCACCTGTGATAAAATACTGTGACTTATTAAAGAGTAACTTACCTGCAGGAGCAGGCCATCCGGAATGAACTCCTTGTCCTCTTAATTTATTAATCCCGTTTTTAATTGTGACATCTGAAAATAATGAGAAATTATTCTCCATCAAACTCCGTTTGGACTGTGGTATCTGAAGAAAGAGAAAA
>QZIP01000022.1 GCA_003599595.1 Candidatus Parcubacteria bacterium | reverse complement strand
TGTAAAAGTATGTCCCTATCGCTTAATTTGCTTGAATAGACAGTCTTAATTGCCGACACGATTCATTATATCTCGTCCCGTAAGTACATAATACCCTAAATTTACTGGGTGGGAGACGGGATACCTCAATATTTATGAGATATATGAAGCTAATTCTTCAAAAGGTTCAATATGGAGCGGGAGATGCATTTGATTTGAAACCTCTTTTGGATCAAATCCTCACCCACATTAAAAAATTGATGCTGGTGTATCAAACGGAGGAGGATAAATGCTTTTAAAGCTGATACAATATAAACATGTATAACTGGAATATAGATATTAATAAATTAAAGAAAAATCCCGAAAGATATGCTATTTGGAAGCTTGAGCAGAGGATTAATTTTGGTCTTAACGGTCAAAAAATTAATATTGAAAAATTAAAAAAATATTGGAATAAATTAATAATCGACCCTCAAAGAAAAAAACTTCTTAAAATGTGGTTATGGCCAAAACAATCTTAACTAATAAACAAAGATTACTTCTGGATCTTCTATCTAGGCAGAAAGATCTTACTAATAACTTCTATTTATCGGGGTACAGCTTTAGCAGAATATTATCTTCAACACAGATTATCAGAAGACTTAGATTTCTTTAGCCTGAAAGAAATCGATCCCATATTTATACAGGTAAATCTAAAAAAATTCAAGATCAAGCCGGAATAACCAAAATTGATTTTCAACAGAGTTTCAATAGAAACTTGTTTTTCCTTCACCATAAAGACGGAGTTATCAAGACAGAATTTACTTATTACCCGTTCCCTCAAATTGAAGAGCCACAAATTATTAATGGTATTAAAATTGATAGCCTAATAGATATATAGCGGTCAATAAAACCTTTACAATTTACCAGCAGCCGGCAAGTCGCCATTTTATAGATTTATACCTACTTATCAAGTCAAAGGGATGGGAGTTTAAGGAACTGACAAAAAAAACCAGGGCTAAGTTTGATTCGGTTATTGATCCTATCCAGATGGGACAACAACTCTTAAAAGTAAATGGGGTATTTGATTTTCCAACCATGGCTATTGATCTTCCGGAACACGAATGGCAAGATTTTTGGCTTCAAGAGGCTCAGAAGTTAAAAGAAGAATCACTTCAATAATCCTTTCTGGAGACACTGCCGCCCCTGGAGCTCCTGACGAGATCTTACACAGACTGCCAGGATTCTTCCAAGAATTTAACTCCACCCCCATTTTTACCAGATTTTCTGTATGAATTGGAGCCTAATTTTACCTTAAAGTTTCCTCCTTCTTCAATATAAGCTACATTTCTTCCCTTCTAACCCTTTGTTGTTGCGGTTTTTTATGTACAATAAAGTGCAATAGCTAATGTTAACTAAATTTGTTTATAATAATTTTATGCTTGAGAAATTTGTAACTGGTAAAGCGGCAGTTTTGATTGATGCTGCTAACCTTTCCAAATCAGTTGAAGGAGCTGGTTTTAAGGTGAATTACCGAAAATTAAGACGATTCTTTCAAAAAGACTGTAATCTGGTTTATTTAGGATTTTATACAGTGGCGTTTTCTTCTAAAGTTCATCAGGAATTCTTAAAAGCTTTAAAAGCCAAACAATACACTATTGTTACAAAACCCTTAAAGGTAATATGGGATCACAAAAACAGCCAAGAAGTTCACAAAGCTAATTTTGATTACTTAATTAGAAGATTAAATGAAAGGGGTAAAAGAGTGTTAGTTTTTTCTACCAGATTTCATGTAGCCAAAGAATTAATTGGAAGTTGTGATAAATATTTTGATATTTTAAAGCTTAAACAGGAGTTTTTAACCAAGAGGTAAAAAGGGCATAAAAAAGCCCGTCTTTTGCAACGGGCGGTAAACACAATCTTTCGACTCCACCAGTATAGTATCAAAATCCCTCTCAAAAGTCAATGTCTTATAGTTTTCAACCCCTAATTTACTCTTATACTCAAGTTTAAAGATTGAGCTTGCCAACCAGTAAACAAAGAGCGGAAACAGTAATTTGAGGGATCAGTCCAATTAAGGAACTTGTTTCTTTTTGAATTTCATTATGCCAATCATAATATTTTTTAAATAACTTTATTTTAGATATGCTCGGTATAACAGAAGCGACTGAATCTAAATCTGGAATATTGGCGGTAAAAGCGGTTAACCATATTAAAGAAGAAATATTTGGATGAGATTGAATAATCCAAGAGACTAAAAAGAAGCTTAATAATAAATCGACTAGTATTCTAACCCAAGTTGTTTTAGTAGGTACATACGGATATAAGGTTTCTTGCCAGTGAGGAATAATATCAAGAACAAAATGACTGCTGATTGAGAGTGGAATAGCAATAACGGGATTAGGTACTAATATCGCAATTGTTGCACCTGTTAACGAATGTGGAGTAATAAGCATACTAAAATTAATTATATACTTTTTAAACCTCGGTTGTGGGTTAAAACATCAGAATATATAAAGTGATTGTAGGAGGCGATGACAATAAATGTTACCTTTAGAAGTTATTAGAAAATATTATCCAGATTTATCGGAAGAAGAACTAAAAGAAATACAAGAAATTGTTTATCTTTTTGGCTTGTGCAGTTACGCAGCAATTTTATGGGTCGGATTAGATGGGTGGTTTTGAAGAATTTGATCAAGAGGAGAAATAACGAGCTTAAGGCTAGTTCGATTTCCGTTAGAGTACTAGGTTATAGGAATATATTTTTGTGAATTTTAACAACTTTCTGAAGCTGAAATCCACGAGTTCGATAAAATTCCTATGGAGCGGTGGAGCGGATTTGAACCGCCGACCTTCTCCTTGGCAAGGAGACGTTCTACCCCTGAACTACCACCGCGTTTTTTAGAATATAAGCATAATATATTGTTTTGCGTTCTTTGCCAAAAACAAGTATTTTGGCGGCTACCCTTGAACTACCACCGTTAACATAGTTTGGGACAAAACAAATCTGGTGTGTTTTCCGAAAGGGAATTATTTAATTGTTTTCTTAATTGCATTTTGCCTTTGGTTGTTTTGAAAAATTTTTCTCTTGCTTGAGCATCTTCTGTTTTCAAATACGCCTCATAATATATTAATAGTAATGGTCTTCTATTTTTAGTTGATTCAACTAGTCCATTTGAGTGTTCTTTTCTCCTTCTCTTTAAATCTTTTGTAAATCCAATATAAAACTTGTTATTTCTTTTGCTCAACAATATATAAACGTAAAACATTTGTTCTGCCGTATTATTCATTTACTTTGTTTCATTTTGCTTCAACAAAGAGCATTTCAATACGGCTAACATTCGCAATTTAATCGATAGTGCTTGCACTAACGAAGCGCTCTTCAGGCGTGCTGCTTTAGCAGAAGCTGAAGTAAGAGAATGTTAGTGCTGGGACCAGGAATTGCACCCGGATTACGTGTTCTTCAGACACGCGCCTTGACTACCTCGGCCATCCCAGCTCTTTTGTTTTATAAAAACTTTGAACAGTAAATTATGAACCTAGAACAAATATTCTATCATTCTTAGTTCTCAGTTCCAAGTTTTTAGTTTTTACTAGTACGAAAATGGTGGGCGCTTAGGGACTTGAACCCCAGACCTTCTCGGTGTAAACGAGACGCTCTAGCCAACTGAGCTAAGCGCCCCCAGCTAAGTTTCTGTGGGTCGGAGAGGACTTGAACCTCCACGGGTTTCCCCATACGCACCTCAAGCGTACGCGTATACCATTCCGCCACCGACCCAAAGACTTACCCTAATATTTTATCAAAAACCTGGACTCAATATCAATGAATCCATAGATGGTTATGTTTTATCTTAGGTAGTTATGCTGTTTTTATACTGTAAGCCATGTTTTGTATTAATAAGTTTTTATATAAGAGGTGAGCTTATTTTGTTTGAGGAGGAAGTAGAGATTTAATCATTTCAGGTAATTTATCATTAGGGGTGGATGGTTCTACTGTTATATTGGGTACACCATTATTGTCGCAAAGTTCTGTAATGTATTCTTTTAATGTTTTTCCACTTAAATTTGTGGCATCCATGCTTACTGTCATTCCCCAACCATTATGATATTGTCTCATCTCAGGTAGTATTATTACTCCTTTCGGGAGATTGTTTTTGGGTGGATTTTTGGGATCAAAGTCAGCATTCGGGGGAACGTTATAAAAAGCTCTTGCGATAAGGTCAACATCTCTAATAATTATGGCTTCAGGGTTTTCTACGCCCGCTTGTTCTAAATAGTCCTGCAGTTCTTTTGCAAGTAGTGGGCCTCCGCTCAAACGAGATCCGTAAATTACAACTCTGTTAGGTTTAAGTGCGGGAAGTGTTTCTTTTTGTCCGCCTGTTATATCTGGAAGATCAGCACCCTTTATTGCTATTTTTGGTTCTATGCTTGTATCTTTTTCCATATTATCCATATTGTAATTATATCTAAAAACTATAATAATTCAATATCTTTTGTAGCAGAAGGACTTGATAAGGACTATATTAAATCACGTCTTGCTGAACTCGTTTCAGCATCTTCACTTGTTTGCAGGATAGATTTCTAAACAAGTTCGGGATGACAATTTTGGTTATTCCTGAACTTCTATAATTTGTAAAAGCTTGTTAGTTGATAATTTTAGTTGGTATAATTAAGGAGATTATGTTAGATTATAAGATTGAGATTTTAAAGGGTGTTTCTTCTGAGGATTTGAGTGATATTTCTGGACTTTTGTATCAGCTGGATTCTTCTATTCAGAAACTTTCTAAAGGTGTACTAAAAAAAACCATAGAAACCAGGGGAATTTATGTTTTTGTTGCAAGGAATACGGATGGGAAAATTATTGGAACATTGACTCTGGTAAGTTATTGGTATCTTGAGGGATATGAGAAGGCTTGGATTGAAGATGTTGTGGTGGATAAGAATTGCAGGGGGCAAGGAATTGGAAAAAACCTTATAAAGGTTGCGCTTGAAAAGGCAAAAAAAGAAAAGATTAAGATAATTAGTTTGACCTCAAGCCCAACCAGGAAAGAGGCTAATTTCTTGTATATTAAGATGGGGTTTGAAAAACGGGACACTAATTGTTACAGGTATAAGTTTGATTAATTAATAATGATTACGAAATTACAGAGCAAGGTTTATATGTATTTGTTACTGCAAAGAATCCGATTTAATCAGAGCCGCCAGCCGATTTTAGATTATAATTATGAGATTGCTTCGTCATTTTATTCCTCGCAATGACAAAATTTAAGTTTTATAATTCATCTTATGAAGATTAAGATTTTGTCTTGGAATATTTGGAGAGGGAAACATCTTGAAGATGCTATTGAATATTTAAGAAGGCAAGATGCGGATATTATTGGACTGCAGGAGGTTATTGAAAAAGATGCAGGAGGCAAAAGAGAAAATTTGGCTGAAATTATTGCGGGTGAGTTAGGATATAATTTTTTTTATTGTAAGGCTTTTACTACTGATAGACATACTCCTTCTTATGATATAGGAAATGCGGTGTTGAGTAGGTATAAGATTGAAGCGAGTGCGTGTCATACGTTAAGTGATTTGGAAGATTATGAAGGTGATTCTGCAACGGAGCCGCGTGGTGTAATTGAGGCGCATTTTAAGTTTGGCGATAAAATTTTGAAAGTTTTTAATACTCATTTGTCTTATTCTTTTAAACTTCTTCCTTCAAGGTTAAGAGCTAAGCAAATTGACAGATTAGTGAGTCTTCTGGGTGATACGGTGAGTATGATATTGGTTGGAGATTTTAATGCTGAGGTTAAAGGTGGGGGTGAGCTTGAAAAGATAAATGAAAAGCTTATTTTAGCTGATAATGAGGAAGTGTTAAGGCCGACTTGGAGTGTTTATCCTGTTAATTACAAGGGGTTTAAGGTGGAAGGGTTGAAATACAGGATTGATAATATTTTTGTGAGTAAGGATATAAAGGTTGAGATGTTTAATGTAGAAAAATCAAAGGCCTCTGATCATTTACCAATATCTGCAGTTATTGAAGTTTGAAACTTTTATTCTTCCGGTGGGAGAAATTCTTCACCGCCATTGTCATATTCTTCATTGTTTTTTAGCCATTGAACATAAGTGCAGCCTGTTGGTTGTTTTGCTTCCCTATCCCACCCTGCTGTTGAACACTTTTTCATCCTTTTTCCATTTGCAGTTGTGTATAGAACCAGGGGCTTTGCGCAGTCGGGACATTCTTCATTTAGAGCTTCTGTGGTGCCATTGATCCATTCTACGTATTCACATCCTGTTGGTTTTTTGGCTTCTTTGTCCCAGCCGCCTTTTGAACACTTTTTCATTTTTTTGCCAAAACGGGTAACTTGCAAAGCTAAAGGAGCGCCACACTTTGGGCATTTTTCATCAAGTTCTTTGGGTTCTACCGGTAACCATTTTATGAAGGGGCATCCCTCATTTTTTTTGGTTTCAGAGTTCCAGGATCCTTTGGAGCATCTTTGAAGTTTTCTTCCGGTTGGGGTTTCTGTTATTCCTCCAAGAGGTGCTGAGCATTTGGGACAGTTTTGAATATCTTCCATTTATCTAGAATATCATCTTTTTTATTTTAATGAAAGAGGTATTTTTTTATTTTTTGATTTCTACGGATTTGTGAACGGTTTTTATAGAGAGGAGTCTATTTGGCCTATAGTTATTGACATTTAAATTAAAGTATGATATAATACCAAATTGTTGGCAGATTGAATTAATAAATCTGCTTAGTTTTGAATAAGTTTTAGATAGATAAAGATACCTCAATTATTTTTACTTTGTATCTTTCGCTACTTAATATATTTCTCACTTAAGCAGTTCTATTGATTCAATCCCAATATTATTATGAATAATAGATTTAGATCACAACCACAAAGAGGGTTTGGTAGAAGATTTTCTAATAACCCAAAAGATACTGCAAAAATAGTTGATGCAATAAGATCTTTCCAGTCTTCAGGTAAAATTAACGATACAGAAGATAGTGACTGTTTTGTTGCAAAAAACAGGTTTGAGGATTTTGAAATTTCTGAACAAATAAAGAAAAACATTTTAGTTAAAAAATACTTATCCCCTACCCCAATCCAAGACCAGTCCATTCCTGTTATTTTGTCAGGAAAGGATATTATTGGAATAGCAAATACAGGTACGGGTAAAACTGCTGCTTTTTTGATTCCCTTAATTGACAAGGTTGTAAAAAATAAAGTTGAGAAGGTGCTTATTATTGCTCCAACACGTGAGCTTGCTCTTCAGATAGATAGTGAATTACGTCAGCTTTCATATGGTTTGGGAATACGTAGCGCTCTTTGTATTGGTGGAGTAAGTATAAACAGACAGAGAAATGATTTAAGGCAAAGTCCTAATTTTGTTATTGGAACTCCCGGAAGAATTAAGGATTTGATAAACAAAAAATCTTTACATATGTTTCAATTCAACAATGTTGTTTTGGATGAAGCAGATAGAATGGTTGATATTGGTTTTATTCAAGAAATCAAGAATTTTATTCTACTTTTGCCTAGGGTCCGTCAATCTATGTTTTTCTCAGCTACGGTTTCCGGAAAGGTCAAGGAAATTTTACAGACTTTTGTCAGCAATAATGCCGTAACAGTGTCTGTAAAACTGCAAGAAGTGACAGATAATATTGATCAGAGTATTGTTAAGGTGCAGAACAAAGGCAGAAAATTAGATCAGCTCCATGAGCTGTTGATTAAAGAAGGGTTTGATAAGGTGCTTATTTTTGGCAGAACAAAATGGGGAATACAAAAACTATCTGATGAGCTTGTGAAAAGAGGTTTTAAAGCAGGAGCGATTCATGGAAACAAACGCCAAAATCAAAGACAAAAGACTCTTGATCAGTTTAAGAGAAGTGAGATACGTATTTTACTTGCTACGGATGTTGCCTCCAGAGGTTTGGATATAGAAAATGTTACTCATGTTATTAACTATGATATGCCAATGTCTTATGAGGATTATGTTCACAGAATTGGCAGAACGGGAAGAGCAAATAAAAAAGGTATTGCTTTAACCTTTGTAGACTAAGTGGTTGAATTTTAAGATTTTGTGAAGCCAAGATGATCTTCAATGCGGTCAACACGTTTTGAGAGACTACTATGATGTCTGATAACTTCTGTAAGAATGTCTGAAATGTCTTCTTGAGCTTTGTCTAGCTTTTTATCTATATTGTTAATTTTATCGTTAATACCCTTCTCAACATTGTCAATTCTATTGCTAAGCTTTTGGTCCACGGTGTCAATTTTTTTATCTAGCTTGTTAACTTTTGAATCAAGATTGTCCATTCTGGAGTCAAGCTTATCCATTTTTGAATCAAATTTTCCCATTCTGGAATCAAGCTTATTGATTTTCTGATTAAGAGGTTTTAGAGCTTCCTGTACGATCTTGCTTATTTGAATTAAGTCATTTTTAGACATCATAATTATAATAATACTTTTTCCTATTATGAGTGTCAATAAGAAAATGTAGGTGAGCTAGCGGATCGTATACACCTTTCACAGTTAGAAATCGTTAGAAAATCATGTAACTATTTATAACTTCCTAGGTTTGAACGTAATCAACCTGGGAGGTTGATTAGCTAGGCAACCTAGGGAGATCTGGTGAATGTTGGTTTTCTACTATGGTAGTTGTTTTTTAGTGATGGTGGGAGTATAATATACATATAAGTTGATTTTCCTCCCAGCTAAGCTTATATAAACCGTGAAACACTCTTGTACATATAATTTATTATTTTCTCCATTTTGTAATTACTGTATTGATAAATTTTTCAGAAAGGAGGTAGCGATATGAGTAACAGACTTTTTGTAGCAGGTCTTTCTTATGATTTAACACAGGATCAGCTTAGTGAATATTTTTCCAAAGCAGGGACTGTGGTTTCTGCAAATATTATTACAGATAAAATGACTGGAAGAAGCAGAGGTTTTGGATTTGTTGAAATGAGTACTCCAGAAGAAGCAGAGAATGCAATGAAAACACTTGATAATACAGAACTTGCAGGAAGAACTATTAATGTGAAGGAGGCCCATCCTCAGCAAAGTAGACCCAGTGGAAGTGGTTTTGGATATGGAGGCGCAGATAGAAGAGATAGTAGACAGAGAGATGATAGAAGATCAAAGAGGTGGTAATTTATGGGTATAAATAAAACGAATGTTTGCACAAGGTGTGGTAAGGAGCGTATTGATGCTAAAACTTGGACCGAAACCTTGCAGACTTTTTATGGAGAGACACAGATAACCTATACGGATACTGTTTGTCCTAATGCTGAGTGTCAAAAGATTGTAGAAAAACATCTTGAGATACAGAAGCAGAAAAGTATGGCGATATTGGCCGCAAAAGAAGAAAGAGCAAGAAATGCCCAGAATAATAGAAAAAAGAAAGTTTAAAAAAGTTATTTGGGTATTTTTAAGTTTTTTTATACTCTTCCTTAGTCTTCCCTTTATAATAGTTTTATTTATAGTATTTTTGTGGCTTGACAATATACTCTATGGGGGTGTATGGTATTAATATATGAGAATAGATGAAATAATAAATAAAGCGAATAAAAGAATAAATATTATTAAGGGTCAACTTGATGGTTTGTATAGGATGATTGAAAATGGTAAGTACTGTACTGATATTTTGGATCAAAGTCTTTCTATACAAAATTCACTTAAGAGTTTGGATGCTCTTATTTTGGAACGGCACTTAAAAATTCACGTTTCCAATCAATTTAGCAGTGATAAAGATAAGGCGGTTAAGGAATTATTAGAGGTTTATAAAAAAAAGAGAAGAAATGAATAATAAACATAACAATAATGATAAAGACATGAAGGAAAATAAAAAAGAATATTATACCTGCCCAATGCATCCAGAAATAAAAGCAGATAAACCAGGGAAATGTCCAAAGTGTGGAGGTATGGATTTGATATTGAGGAAAGAAGGGGGTCATCCCGGAGATAAGTCTGCACATATGCTACATGAAGTAGAAACAGGCCATAATCACGCTCATGTAGAAGAAGATTATTATACCTGTCCGATGCATCCTGAAATTATGCAAGATAAACGAGGGAAATGTCCAAAGTGTGGAGGTATGGAGCTGGTAAAGAAAAGCGGATTGGACAGTGGTCACGTTGAGCATGACCATGCGGGTATGATGGCTAGTCCTGAGGCTGCAGCTGATTTTTTAAGGAGATTTTTTATAGTAACTGCTCTTTTAATTCCTCTTGCTTTTTTTTCTGAACCGGCAGTTAAATTTTTGGGTACTCCTGATTTTGCTCTGCGGCCATTTGTTGAATTTGGTATAGCTACAGTTATTTTCTATTTTGGTTTTGTCTTTTTCCAGCATGCGCGCCATGAGATTATGATGCGCCAATATGGCATGATGACTTTGGTCTCTCTGGGCGTTGGCGCAGGTTATCTCTTTTCAGCTGCTTCAACATTTATTCCTGCAATACAGGCTGAGTTTTATCTTGAGATTTCTTCTTTGATTTGGGTATTGTTGTTTGGACATTATTTGGAAGCAAAATCCTCTACTGCAGCAGGAGATGCGCTACAAGAGGTTGCAAAGCTTTTACCTAAAGAGGCTCATCTTAAAATAGGCGGCACAGTTAAAGATGTAGAAATACTTTCATTAAAAGTAGGAGATGTTGTTATTGTTAAGCCTGGAGAGAAAATTCCTGCAGATGGAAAGATTATTAAAGGAAGCGGTAATTTTAATGAGGCTCATCTTACAGGAGAATCCAAGCCTGTTGAAAAGGGTGTGGGAGCAGAAGTTCCAGCAGGGGCAATTAGTATTGATGGTTCTGTAGAAGTAGAGCTGTTGCGGGTTGGAGAATCATCTACAATTGGTCAAATTCAAAGCCTAATTGCTTCCGCTAAGCAAACTAAACCTTCGGTTCAAAAATTAGCAGACCGTGCTTCTAAATGGCTAACCTTTTCTGCACTTGCGGTTTCATTTACTGCCTTAATTGTGTGGTCAGTTATTGTTGGACAACCATTTATATTTGCTGCAACCTTAGCAATTACTGTGCTTGTAATTGCTTGTCCTCATGCGTTGGGATTGGCAATTCCTACAGTTTCTACTATTGCTACCCGTTTGGCGGTTAAGAACGGTGTTTTTATAAAAGATATGAGTAAGATAGAAATAATTAAAAACGTAGATTATGTAGTTTTTGATAAGACTGGTACATTGACACGTGGTGAATTTGGAATTACCGGTATAAAGACATTTACCGGTTCTGCGGCCGATCTTTTAAAAATAGCGGGTGCAATTGAGTCACATTCTTCCCATGTGATTGGTATGGCTATAGTTGATTATTTAAAGAAGAAGGGAATAAAAATTTCTGAAGCAGTTAATGTTAAAAATCTATCCGGACGTGGAATGGAGGCAAAAGTTTCAGGTAAAAATTACTTTGTAGGTAATAAACGGTTGATGGAAGAAAAAGATGTTTGGACAAAGGAGGCAGAAAATGCCCTTTTAGAATTATCTAATGAAAGTAAAACTCCTGTTTTTGTGGGTGGCAAGAATGGAATTATTGGCGTTATTGCTTTAAGTGATGAAATTAAAGAAGAATCTAGACAGGCGGTTCAAGAGCTTCATAAGTTGGGAGTGAAGGTTGCTATGCTTACAGGTGATACAAAGGCTGCTGCGGCTCCTATTGCACGGGAATTGGGTATTGATATGGTTTTTGCTGAGGTTCTACCTGAAGATAAATACAAGCATATTAGAAAACTACAGAATGAAGGAAATATAGTTTTAATGGCGGGAGACGGAGTAAATGATGCTCCTGCTCTTACTCAGGCTAATGCAGGGGTTGCAATTGGGGCAGGTACGGATGTTGCAGTGGAAGCTGGAGATGTTGTTTTAACGCAGAGCAATCCACAGCATCTGGTACGTTTAATTGTTTTGTCTAAAATTGTTTATAGAAAAATGCTTGAAAATCTATTTTGGGCAGTGGGTTATAATGTTTTGGCAATTCCTGCTGCGGCTGGTTTGTTTATACCTTTAGGCTTTAAGCTTACTCCTGCCGCTGGAGCGCTGCTTATGAGCTTGTCTAGTGTAATTGTGGTAATAAATGCTATGACTTTAAGGAAAGCTAAGTTGGAAGTTCAATAATATTTCATTTTAACTTCATGTTGTTTCTTGTATTCTAAGGGTATATGGTTAGCGCGCGTATGCATAAAACATTTTGGTTTCCAATTTTTTCTAAGGGATTTTTGATAGGAGTATTTGGGTTAAGTTCTTTTTATTTTCTTCTTCTTTTTGCCGTTACCCGGGATTTACTACACCCATTTAATCAGTTTCAACTATTTCAGCCATGGATGAGTTTTCTTATAATAGGTTTTGGTATTCAAACAGGTTTGTTTTGGTTGATGAGAAACGGTTTTTGTCTTGGCGCAAAGGACATAGGGGATGCTGGATTTGCGGCCGGAACAGGAACTGCAGTGTCTGGGGTGGCGATGGTTGCTTGCTGTGCACATCATGCGGTAGATATATTGCCAATCTTAGGAGTATCTGCTGCTACTCTGTTTTTAAGTGAATATCAGGAACAATTGCTCATTTTCGGAGTAGTGACTAATTTTTTGGGAATTGTTATGATGACCTGGTTTATTTCAGGCAAGCCAAAAACTGAAACTATTGTAAGCTTTATTACTGATAAAATAAGGAGTGCTGTATGAGTGCAAAACTTTTTTTTGTAATTTTGCTGATTTTAGGTGGAATAATAATATCTGGTTTGGTATTTAAGCCAGCACAACCGCTTCAAGCTCAAAATCTTAATCAAGCTTCATCTGAACAATTAGGAGCTTTGTCTCCTCAGGTAAAAACGGTGGGAGAGATAGAGATTGAGGTTGTACCAGTTTCAGTAGCCGTTGGCAAGAATATTACTTTTTCTCTTGTAATGGATAATCATTCTGTGGATTTAGATTACGATTTTTTAAAAATAGCAACTTTGACTGATGACAGGGGTAATTCATATAAGGCACAGAGCTGGACGGGAAGTGGGGGTGGTCATCATATTAAGGGCGAGCTTATATTTCCTTCTCTTTCCAAGATGCCAAAAAGCTTGATATTAACACTTAATGGTGTTGATAATAAATCAGAGGCTTTTATTTGGCAGTTATAGGTGCTGTGGGCTTTGTAGCGGGTTTCAGGAATATATAGGCAGGGAAAGGGGGTGAGAATTATGTCAAACACAATGAGATTAGCCAATGTTTTTGCTTTGGCTATGGTTATCCTCTGGGTACTATGCAGTGCTGTGGTGTGGATGTTTCCTGTCTTCTCTTTACAAGTGACAAGGTGGTGGATGCATGGAATGATGCTTTCAAACACGATGGGAAATTGGGGCTTATCTTTTGACAACTTTTTCTTGGGAGGAGTCACAGCTGTTGCAGCCGCATGGGGTACTGGTTGGTTGTTGGGATGGTCATGGGATGTTATGGGGAAGAAGAAAAAGTAATAAGTGATTGTTGGTGATTGCTGTATTTTTAACAACTGATTGCTTAAGAGATGTTATTTTTTTTCAAGTATAGGCGTGAGGAAAAAATAAAAAAGTTTTCTGGGCCCGCTACATTATTTTTTCCCTGCTTTTTTTGAGAAAGATTAATTTTTTTGAATGTATTTTACAAGTTTGTAAAGAAGCCAGAAAGCAAAGGCTAGAAAAATGTAGTCTAGGCCTGGGATGTTTTGTACAAATGATGTTGTTGAGATTGCAACTGATTGAATTGTTTGTGTAACGTTTTGTTCACCCGTATCCATTGCCAGTTTTCCTGACAAAGAGAGAAAGATAGTTAAAAGTCCTATGGTTACAAACATAGCAAAAGATATAAGATTTGATATGGTAACCATATTGGTTCTATTTCCTATGGTGATTTCCCTGAAAGGCTTTCTGAATAAAGGTTTTTCCAGTATGTTGCGTTTGTCTATAAGCAAGCTTGCCAGATAAAGAGGCGCTACCATTCCCAATACGTAGAAGAAGCCAACTAGGAGTGATTGAGCTATAGTAGGACTTAATGATGATAGTGCAAGAACTCCTACAAGAACCGGTGCACAGCAGGCGCTGGTGATGCCTGAAATAATTCCAAGAATATATGTAGATAGTGGGTCATCTGCCTTTTTGGTGAATTTGAAACGGGGCATTGGCAGTTTGAAGCCAAGCAATGCCGAAAAGCCAACAAATATTAAAAATAATCCTCCAATTATATAAGTTTGATCATGAAGGCTATAGAATAATTGACTTAGAGCACGGGCTCCAAGAACTACAGGGAGCATAACAGTAAAGATTCCAAGAGAATAGATGAATGTCATAAGGACTACCTGCTTTTTTTCCTTGAAGACATTTGCAAAATATGCAGGCAGAAGGAAGGTAATACAGCAGGGAGCAAAAAGCGCAACCATTCCTGCTATAAATGATGCTAAAAGTGATAATTGAAACAATGCTTCCATAAACTTATTTTTCTTTGATTACCGTTGCAGTAAATGAACTTTCTAGACTGGGGAAATTCGGATTATCTGTTTCAATATATATTGTGCGGGTAAGTTCT
Source organism: Candidatus Parcubacteria bacterium (assembly GCA_003599595.1). Lineage (GTDB taxonomy): Bacteria > Patescibacteriota > Microgenomatia > Levybacterales > GWA1-39-11 > SURF-62. Next base: position 27,965 of record QZIP01000022.1, on the reverse strand, counting down.
CCTAAATCAGTATCATCTTTGTGAACTGCGGGATCAAAAGAAACGTTAATTATTGTGCTTTCATATGCTTCAAGTTTCTCCTTTTTTACACTTGCCTTTGTACAGCCACAAGAAGTTGAAATTCTGGTGATTTTAACGGGCATTGGCGAATAATTGGTAAAAGTAAAGGTTGTGGTAGCTATGTCTCCATATGTTACTGTTCCAAGGTTTTTTGTGTTTGGGGTTAGGGAAACGTTTACGTTGCTCTCTTTGTATACATCACTTCCGCCTTCTAATTCATATATATTTGTGTAACCTAAGGAGGCGATTTCTTTGGATGCCTGTTGGCTCATTCCTCCTGATCTGCAGTAAATTAGAATTGGAGTTGATAAATCTTGCGGTAGCTTGTCTGTATTTTCTTTAATTTTGTCAAAGGGTATAAATGCATCAGTATCTGGAATATGTGTTTGCTCTGGTGTATGAACGTCTAGGAGAAAAGTATTTTTAGTTTTGACTAATTTTGCAAATTCTTGAGCTGAAATAACTTTTACTACATTATTCTTTTCATATTGACTTGTATTGATTGAGTTATTATTTGAAGGATTTTGCTTTTGATAAATTGAAAGTCCAATACCCGTAATTATTGTGATTGCTCCTATGACTGCAAAATTCTTATTCATTTCTTGAAAGTTTAATTATTTTTTGACTACATTTCCAATAAGTTCAAAAGAGAGCTTGGGGTTTTGGGGGTCATTTGTGTCCATGGTTATGATTCTTGTTACCGGTCCCACACCGCTTGGTCCGTGAAAGGCAGGATCAAATTCAATCATAAGTTTTGCTGTTTGTCCTGGTTTTATTTCAAAAACACCGGCTGATTTTTCATGCATTCCAAATTTTTCTGATGTGATACCGGATGTTTTGAGCTGCGCAGTGGTGCACATACAAGATGTTATAACATTATATATCTTAAGAGGTGATTTTCCCGTGTTTTTGATGCTGAATTCTTTGGTAGCCATTCCGTTATCATAGTCAATGGTTTCCCAGTTGTGCCTGTAAGAATCTACGGCTATTTGTACTTGGTTGTCTGTTGTGACTGTAGTGGTTGTTCCCATTTGTGTGCCAAAATAGACAGCCGCACCAAGCAAAAATACGGTGATAATAATAATCCCTGCCAAAAATGGGTCTATTTTACTCTTCTTTTGATCTTTGTTGTTCATTGTGTTGCAGCAGCTTTTATCCATAATTAGAACAAAAATAAAATACTTTTGTTAATATTATACCTAATCTTGCTTAATTTTGCTGGTCCAAAGTTATTGTTAGTTTGGTTTCAAATTCTACTGGGTCATTTGAGTGAATAGATATGGTTCTAGTAACTGGTCCAATTAAATCTGTGTGAACGGTTGGGTCATAATATATTTTTATTTTGGCAGTGTCTCCAGGAGCAATTTCTGCTTTCCAATTAGGATCATTTTCAGGGAAACCGTGTCCTGCCATATAAAATCTGGGCCCCTCAATATTTTTATAAGTAAGGCTGGCAGATGTACATCCGCAGGAAGATGAGAGTTTGTTGACTGTGAGATTTGATTTCCCTTCATTTTTAATAGTAAATTCTGTAGATACTGTTCCTTTTGCTATGCTTACTATTCCCAGATCTTTTTTAAGTTCGGGAATACTGATTTTGGGAGCATTTTTTGGTGCATTTGCTAGTAATTTTGCACGTAGATTATCCCTGTCTGATTCATTTGCCAGTCTTTCAATTCCAAATTCTTGAGCGGTTGCAAATATAACTTCATCTTTACTTGCGCCAGTATAGATTTTCTGGTCTATAAAATCAATCATTTGCGTCATGGATCCGCAGCAGGGTTCTTCTTTGTTTAAGGGTTCTCCACAACAGGGACAGGTAAACATAGGGTAGATTTCATTTGCCTTGGCTTTTTCAATTACTGCAGGTATTTTTACTTCCTGTTTTATGCCTAGATTTTGCAGGGCGGCATTTATAGGACTTGAAAAAACAATCACCAAACCAATAATGGTTGCAATTTGCCAGAATAGCTTTGTTGATGATACAGGAATTAATATTTTCATTTTTTAGGCTCCGCACCCGCCGCCGCCCTGTTGAGGTTTGGGAAGACTTTTGATTTGTTGACGGGTTTGCTGATATCCTTGTGCACTTGAGTATTCTTTGCCCAATACTGTTTTGGCATCTACTTCATTCCACTCTTTTCCCTGTTCTTTAAAGTATGTAGCTAGGTCAATGTATGTTTGAGGAAACCAGAAAGAGTTGACTGTTAGCGCTACTTTATACATTTCTTGTTCATCTGCACCATTTGCGGCCATAAGCTCCAGTAGTCCAAGCATTGCCATACCGTGATTACAATCGGGGAAGTGAGTTGAGTTGCCGCAGCAAGGTCTATAGATTCCTTTAGATACTTTGTCTACTAATGCTTGTTCTTCAGTTGTTAAAGAGAGATAAGCGTGCTTGCTGTAATGATCAAATCCTGCACCTTTTGCCAGAGTCCAGCCGCCGGTTGAGGCAAAGTTTCCAGCTCCTCCATATTTTTCATCTGTCATTTCCCCGTTGTCTAATATATCATTTTTGTTTGCAAGACCAAAAGCCCATAAAAGATCCAGCAGGTAGCGGCTGTTTTGCTGATTCATAATAATGGGTTGATTCATTTTGCCGGTTAGCATTTGTTCTTCAGTGTCTGTTAGACCGTTTTCAAATAAGGCTCTAAATTTTTGCTCATCTATAACTCCATCATTAATCATCCTTTTGCCTAAATCTCCCCAGGTGATTGGTAGGGTGATACCTTTTTCAGGTAAGACTGCTTGTGCAATGGAAGCGGTGTCTATTTTGGCTGTGGTTTCAGTAGATGTTTGAGTTGCCAAGGTTGCTTCTTTGGTTAATAATTTTTTGAGAAATGGAGCCTTTGGGGCAATAGATATCTCAAAAATTTGAGTTAATATAATAATTATAAATAAAAGTGCGGCTGTTGTTTTCCAAAAGTCTGTTTTGTCCATTTGCTGGAAAATTTTATTTATTAGATTTGGTTGGTTTTCTCCGGGAAGACTTTTTATCTCCTCTGAATTAAATTCATCTGATGCTTCAATATTTTCAGTGATGTCAGCTGTTTTGCGTTTCATGGTTTTAAATGTATTTAAAATTTATCAAAGTAAAGATGAAAAGAAGATGAAATTTTATGAGAATATAATAGAGATTGTTGTGCCCTTGTTGATGGATGAGCTGATATTTATTTTTGCACCAAACGATTCAAGAATGGCTTTTGAAATAGCAAGGCCTAATCCTGATCCCTTGTCTATGTTGTTGGAGCCTCTAAAAAAGCGTGAAAATACTAAAGGAAGGTCATGTTTTGTTATTCCTATGCCAGTATCTTTGACTATGACAATAATCTTATTTTTTTGTTTTCCCAATCCTATATGAACATTTCCAAATTCTTTATTGTAGATAATTGAGTTGAATATAATATTGCTTAGGGCGCGCTGCAACAATCTTTTATCTGCTTTAAGTAATATATTGGTTTCAATGTCCTTTGAGATATTTAATTTTTTGTTTTCTCCTAATGTTTCAGCCAGTTCCGAAAGGTCAGTTATAAGATTTGTGAGAGAGACCGTTTCCAGTTTTTGGGGTTTATTGTTGATTTTTGATAACAGTATTAAGTCTTGGGCGGTTTCATTTGCGTTGTCTATGGTTTTTAGCATTTCCTCCCGCTTTCCTTGTATTAGATTTGAATTTTCAATTTGAGATTTAAGTATTGCTAGAGGGGTTTTTAGAGTGTGGGCTGCATCTGAGAAGAATTCCCTTTCACTTTTAAAAATCTCTTCAAGTTTTGTGAGCATAGTGTTTAGCGCCTCTTGGATTGTTTTAAGTTCTTCTGTGGGAGAAGTTATATTTATCCGTTTAGAAAGAGATGAGGTTCCGGATACTAATCTTGCCTGGTTTGCAATGTTTTCTAGTGGAAGCAATTGTTTTTTAAGAAACTTATAACCTATAACAGTAATGGGAATGATCAAAAACACTGCTACTGCAATTATAATGCTAATTAACTTATAGAACGTAGCGTAAAGTATTTGTGTAGAATAACCTACGGCAACGATTCCTTTTCCGGCATTGATCTTAGCGGGAAGAGCGGCAAAGCGTATATTGTTTTCTGTGAAGTGTGCGGGAGTGGATTCATATAAACTTCTAAGTGTGAGGATTTTTTGTAGTTGATGTTCTGTAACAGAGGCAATATCCGGGCTGTTGGTTTCAAGTATGGCAGATCCATCGGGAGATAGTACGACAACTGTCATTCCTCTGACGGTTACAAAATTTTTGATCAATTCATCACGTTCTTTACCCTGATAATTTTCTACAATTTGTTTGGCCTCATTTACTACGGTGTGAACATGATGATCTATTTGATCTTGTAGTGTTATCCAAAATAAAGTGCTTACGGCTGTTAAAGATAGTAAAATGATTAAGCTAACAGACAATATATACCATAAGGAAAGGCGACCCCTTAATGTATTGGTTGTTTTCTGTAATAGTTTATTTTTCATTCTTTAAAATATAACCTTTTCCCCTGATTGTTTTAATAATATTGCACTTTGTATGTTTTTCTATTTTCCTTCTTAGGTTCCTAATGTAAACATCTATAACATTTGAGAAGGTTTCAAAGTCACTTCCCCACACATGTTCCATAAGCATAGATCTTGTGATTGCTTGGCTGTGGTGTTGTGCTAGATATTCAAGCACTGCAAATTCTTTGGCAGTAAGAATAAGAGTGTGATTTCCTATAGAAGCAATATGTTCTGACGGTTTTACTATCAAGTTTCCAACCTTGATTACGGGTAGGGAATTGAAGGTGTTTCTTCTGATTATGGCTCTGATACGTGCTATGAGCTCAATTGAGTCAACGGGTTTTGGAACATAGTCATCTGCTCCTAAATTAAGACCTTTTATCCTATCTTCTACTTGGCCTTGAGCTGTTACTACAATAATTGGAGTTTTATTTTCAGAATTTCTTAAGTCACGAAGCAGATTTAGTCCATTTCCGTCCGGAAGATTTATGTCTAAAATTATACAATCATATTCATTGATTTCTGTTTTTTCTAAACCATCATTTTTAGATTGAGCCGTATCAATTGCAAAACCTTCTTTTTCAAGGATTTGCTTGAGGTTTTTTAACAATACTTGATCATCTTCAATAAACAATAGTTTCATAGCTATATTATACTATGTCAGTTTTAATTCTGTAAGCTTTGATTGTTAAAGCTTATAATTTTTCAATTTGTGGTACAATTTTTTGGGTGTTTTATTATGAATAGAAAAATTTTTGTTATTTTTATTGCTTTATTGTTTTTATTGTCTTTTTTCCCTAAAATTATTTTTGCTATTTCAGATACTTCTTCCGTTCCAAAAGAAGAAAGATTTGAGGCGCAAATTTTAAGAGTGGATAGGGAGACAATAATTGATGCGGAAGGTAAAGAGGAAACTAAATTATCATATAAGGTTAAGGCAGTAAATGGTTATTTTAAAGGCAGGGAGTTGACAATTAATTCACAGAATGTAGGGCAAGTTAAAAAATCTGAATTTAGGGTTGGAGATAAAATAATTGTTGCTTCTTATCAAAGTCCCGGTGCAAAAGAAGTGTTTTTTATTGAGGATTATATAAGAAGAGATTCAATAATGTGGCTCTTTTTAGCATTTGTTATTTTAGTTTTTATTGTTGGTAGAAAAACGGGATTGGGATCTTTAGCGGGGATGGCTGTTTCTTTTCTGATTATTTTTTATTTTATACTTCCACGTATTATTCAGGGACAAAATCCTGTGTTAATTACAGTAATTGCTTCCACTTTCATAATTCCTGCTACATATTATCTATCTCATGGATTTAATCTTAAGACAAATATTGCGATTGTTGGATCAGTTATTACTTTAGTATTTTCCGGTATTTTGGCTTATTTTTCTCTTGATCTTGCAAGACTCAGCGGCCTTGCAAGTGAAGAGGCGGGGTTTATACAGGCTTTAAATCCAGATATGATAAATATGAGAGGTTTGCTTTTGGCAGGAATTTTAATAGGAATAATAGGTGTGATTGATGACATAACTATTTCCCAAGCATCAATTGTATTTCAGCTCAAAAAGGCTTCCCCCAAGCTCTCTTTTTATGAGCTGTATACAAGAGCTATGGTTGTTGGGAAAGATCATATTGCATCTATGGTTAATACTTTAATATTGGTTTATACTGGAGCTTCTCTTCCACTTTTGTTATTGTTTATTGATAATCCAACACCTTTTACCCAGGTGATTAACCATGAGATCATTGCGGAGGAAATTATTAGAACTTTGGTTGCAAGCATAGGTCTTGTATTTGCTGTGCCAATAACTACACTACTCGCTGCTTTTTACGCAAAGTTAAAATAGTTTTGTTGTTTGGTAATAAATTATAAAGTAAAATTATTTAATGATCCGTATTTTGTGTGCTGTTATAATTTTTGCTGGGCTTTTTTTTGCAGTTAAAGTTTTGTTGCTTCCAGGTTATCCTGATTTTAATATTCATTATTATGCTCCTGGACTAGTTTTAAAAGGATTAAACCCATATGTAGTGCAGGACCGCTTTTTTACCCAGTATGTGTATCCGCCTTTTGGGTTGCTTTTCTTTTTACCATTTACTTTTTTACCGTTTTTAGTTGCCCAAAAGGTTTGGATTGTGATGTCTTTAATGTTTTTTACTGCCTCAATTTATTTGATTTTTAAAACATTGAATAAAAAGTATTCTTCTTTGATGGGTCTTACTCTCACAGCTTGGTTTTTTATATTTTATTTTCCTTTAAAGTTTAGTCTGGGGATGGGGCAAATAAACCTGCTAATTTTGTTTCTAGTTACACTGTCGATATATTTATTAAATAAGAAGCAGGATTATCTTTCAGGATTTTTTCTAGCAGTTTCTTTTGTTTTAAAATTTTTTCCCGTTCTTTTTATTCCATATTTATTGTTAATAAGAAGATGGAAAGTTTTGATATCTTTTGTTTTTTCAACTGTAATACTAAATGCTGTTACATTTGTTTTTTTGAAAAGTGATATTACAATCTATTTTTGGAAAAATATTTTTTTAGACCTTGTTAGATCATCCAAAGATTATTACTATAATCAGTCTCTGGATGGGTCATTTCTTAGAATGTTTGGGCAAAATAGTTTTAGTTCAGGATCCGTTTTGGTAACAGCTTTAATTTTGTTATTGGTTACTTTTGCTGTAATTTATAAAAATATTAAAGAAAAAAAATATTTGATTAATCTGCACTTGTCTACACTTATAGTTTTAAGCTTGATGGTTAATAAGTTTTCCTGGCAGCATCATTTTGTTTGGCTTGTGATACCAGGTCTTTTTACATTGTTTTATATACTTAAGAATAAGCTATCAAAAAAATATTTACTTGTTTTACTCTTTGGATTCTTACTTACATCATTAAATTTTAGTGATCCGGGTGTTGTTCCTCTGCTTTTCCAATCCCATGTGTTAATGGGTGCTTTTGTGATTTGGGTTTTAAACTTATATCTTTTGTATAAAAGCTGAAGTTTATAAAATTCTCCTTGAATTTTGACTTTTTCAATAATATACTAGTTGTTGTGAAAAAAATTGCAGTTGTTGGTTCTCTTGCTTTTGATTATATATTTGATTTTCCCCAAACGTTTGAAGAAAATATATTGCCTGATAAGATAAAGAATCTTTCAGTGTCTTTTTTGGCTGAGAAATTATGTAAAAATTTTGGAGGCGTGGCTGGAAATATTACTTATAACCTTTCATTGTTAAATTGTTCTTCTTCAATAATATCTTGTGCGGGAAAAGCTGATTTTTCTTTATATAGAGAACATTTAAAGAAGATGAATGTTGACATTTCTTTTGTTGAAGAAGTGGAGAATGAGTTTTGTGCAAACGCTTTTATTGTTTCAGATAGAAATAACTGTCAGATTTCTGCTTTTTACCCTGGAGCTCTTTTAAGAGATAATGATTTGATAAAAAGTTTGGGTGAGAAGATGAAGATGTTTGATTTAATTGTGGTGGGTCCTACTGTTCCTGAGGCGATGAATTCTGCTGTCAAGCTTGCAAAAAAATATAATATTGCCTATCTTTATGACCCTGCGCAACAAATTCCAAGTGTAAGCCGGGACGATTTGAGATATGCATTGGATGGTGCTGAAATTATTATTGGAAATGATTATGAATTATCTTTAATAAACAACAAGTCAGGATATTCTAACAATGATTTAATTGCTAAATCTAGAATTTTGATTACGACTTTAGGTGAAAAAGGTTCACTTGTTGAGTCAGATAATGACAAGCATAACATTGGTGTTGCAGAACCTTTACGATTGGTTGATACAACTGGCGCGGGGGACGCTTATATTGCAGGGTTTGTTGCGGGATATGTTAAGAATTTGGATGTTAAGAGTTGTGCTAAAATTGGTGCTACCCTATCCTCTTTTGTTATTGAAGAATATGGCACCCAAAATCATAAGATTAGCTTAAGTAATTTTGGAAATAGATATAAAACGGCTTTTGGTGAAGCTTGGAATTTTGAATTGTTTGAGTGTAAATGATTTTTCCAGTTGCAACCGGCTTGTTTGATTTGTTAGTATAAGTGTTCCTGGTAATTATGAAAAAGGTGAATAAAATAAATTATGATGTAAAAGATCTTTCTCTAGCAGAACAGGGAAAGTTAAATATTGAATGGGCAGCTCAGCAAATGCCTGTATTGAATATCATAAAAAAACGTTTTTCTAGAGAAAAACCCCTGAAAGGATTGACTATCGCTGCGTGTCTTCACGTTACTAAGGAAACTGCAAATCTTGTTCTAACATTAAAAGAGGGAGGCGCAAATATACTTCTTTGTGCATCTAATCCACTTTCTACCCAGGATGATATAGCTTCTTCTTTGGTTAAAGATTTTGAAATTCCAGTTTTTGCAATTAAAGGAGAAGACAACAAGACTTATTATAAGCATTTAAATGAAGTTTTGGATTCCAATCCTCAGATAACTATGGATGATGGGGCTGATCTTGTTTCTATGCTTCATAAAGAAAGAAGGCCGCAGGCAAAAAATATTATCGGATCATCTGAAGAAACAACTACTGGTGTAATAAGACTAAAAGCTATGGAAAAAGATAAAGAATTGCTTTTTCCCGTAGTTGCGGTTAATGATTCAGATACTAAGCATTTGTTTGATAATAGGTATGGCACAGGACAGTCGTCAATTGATGGGATAATAAGGGCAACAAATTTATTGCTTGCTGGGAAAAATTTTGTGGTTTGTGGATATGGGTGGTGTTCTAAGGGTGTTGCTATGAGAGCAAAGGGAATGGGTGCAAATGTTATAGTAACAGAAATAGATCCTGTGAAAGCGCTTGAGGCGGTAATGGATGGGTTTCAGGTTATGAAGATTGGTAAAGCTTTAAAGGTTGCCGATATAGCCATAACTGCAACGGGCAACAAAAATGTAATTTCTGAAAAAATGATTGAGAACATGAAAGATGGTATAGTTTTGGCAAATACAGGTCATTTTAATGTTGAAATAAATACTGAATATCTTGAAAAAGTTAAAAAATCAAAGAGAAATTTAAGAAATTCTTTGGATGAATATGTTCTTAGAAATGGAAAGAAGGTATATCTTTTGGCAGATGGAAGGCTTGTAAATCTGGCTGCTGCAGAAGGACACCCCGCAGAGGTAATGGATATGAGTTTTGCAAATCAAGCTTATGCTTGTGAGTGGTTATTGGATAACAAGGGTAAGCTGAAGAATAAAGTGTATGCGCTTTCTGAAAAAATTGACCACTCGATTGCAAGTCTAAAGCTTTTCTCAATGGGTGTTTCTTTTGATAGACTTACAGCTGAGCAAAAGAAATATCTCTCCAGTTGGCAGGAAGGAACGTAGTAAAAAGTTAAAGCTCAAAGTGCAAAACTTCCTTCGTCGCTTACGCTTCTCAGCACAGGCAAAACTATTGTGTTCTGCTTGGCGTGATGTTTTATAAGTTTCAAAATTTTAATAATAATTGGGAGTGGCTGGTCCTGAAGATGATCAGAGATCACTCCAGGACCAGGCCTGATTGACAATTCCGCCCACGGTGTGTTTTTGTGCCGTGACCGGCGGGCAAGCCCGACTGTTCATTCTGAGGGGTGGAATTATCTTGTGAAGAAGAACTCGAATTCTCCTGCTCCTTGATGGACGATGATTGTTGTTCCTCCTTTTTCGTCATCCTCTATGATTTCTACTGAGGATACCCTGTATGTGAAGGAGAAATTCTCTCCGACGCTCCATATGGTAATGGTGAAGCTAGGCTCGTCACCTTTCGCCACGAAAACCTTGCTTCTTACGAATACTCCTTCCATGTGTCCTCCTGGTAGGCACATGGAAAAGATGACCATTCTTCCCATGAGCTCTTTCAGTGCTTGGCGTAGTTCGCCAGGGGTGAACAGTGAGTTCATGTCTTGTCTCCTTTCGTTTGAGTATGATCGTGGTGTCAGAACGCGGGTGCTATTTGCAAGGCGTCCCCTTGCAAAAGTGATTTGATGCTACTCCTTTCTGAGGTTGTGCTCCCTAGCTTAGTTTCACTATAGAGATGATGGTCATTCCCGTGAAGATGAGCGTTGACAGGATTGATAAAAAGAGTGGGAGACTTGAGATTGTCTTCCTCTCGTTTCTCATTATTGCCTCCACAATTGCTTTGGTCATGTCCGCGCATGCGAGCATGCTAATTGATACACTTACCATTGTTCCGGTGATACCCACAATGAGCGATACGATGTATATGGTCTACTCTCCTTTTTTATGATTGAACAGCCGGATTGTCAAGGGGAAGTTAAGCTTTCCTTCAGAAAGTCAAACTTCCCTGAGCAAGGGCATAGAATTCACACCTAAGCGTATCAGGTGGAAACATTTGCCAATGTAAGATAGGATTTTAGCATAAAAGAGAGAGATAGTCAATTACTATGAGACTGTGGTTAGCGTTTAGTTTGGTTTATTAATTCAATATTTATACTGCTTCCGGTTTTAATTTTTTGTTTGGATATGGTTTCTGGTTGGAGTTCGAGGACTTTTTTGTATTTTGGGTTCCAAAAGAAAAGAGAGTTTGGAATAAGTTCTTCTTTCAGCTTGACTACTTTGTTTTTTTCATCAAGAACCAATACGTCGATTGGGAACTTGAGTCCGAATGTATGGATTCCGGAGCGGGTTTCAAAATATATATTTTCTGCCCTGTCTTTGCCTATTAGCCCTATTGTTTTTTGTTTTAGGTCTTTGTAGTTTTTTGCTTTAATTGTAATCATATATTTGATTATAGTGAATATTTTTATTTTATTGTTAGTCTTTTTGGATCCTGAAATAAATTCAGGATGACAAAGGTGCAGATGGGTCAGGAAAAATGCTACTTGATTTGTTGGTTAAAAGTTTTATATATTAATATGTATGGATAAAAGTGATATTCAAGAAAATACAGAAAACATTCAAGAAGGTGAGGAAGTGGTAGGTGCCGACATGAGTCAAGGCATTATCCTTAAAAACCTGGAAGATATGATTAGGTCTAGTGTTGCAAATATTGAAAAATTAAGAAATGAAATGACTGATCATAGAGATACAATTGAAAGTGAACTTGAGAGCGATGAAGTATATAGAAAGCATAGTGAGGCGGCCAAGGAGGCAAACAAAATCAAGTCTTCAACTAAAGCTGAAGTGATGAAAAGACCTGGTATGCTTAATATTGCAAATAAAATGAAGTCAGTAAGGGCAGAAATAAAAGAACTTCAAGAATCTCTATCAGAGTATCTTCAGGAATATGAAAGGATGTCAGGTTCAAGGCAAATTGAAGATGAAAACGGTGATGTAAGAGAAATTGTTTATTTTGCCAAACTGATAAGAAGATAAATTAAAATGTTCTGTTATGATAACATTAACAGAATACCGCAGCACCCTTAAAATTCCTCTTAAAAAGACTACCCTATGTTTTTTAGTTAAAAAGGATAAAGTCCTTTTAGGAATGAAGAAAATTGGTTTTGGCAAAGGAAGGTGGAATGGTTTTGGAGGCAAGGTAAAAATAGGAGAAAATGAGTTTGAGTCCGCCTTGAGAGAATTGGAGGAAGAATCTGGGGTTAGAGGGGTTAAATATAAGCATTATGCATTACTACATTTTTATTTCCCACTTGTTGATCCTAAAGAAATGTGGAATCAGCAGGTTTTTGTGTATTTAATTGACAAGTGGCAAGGCTCACCAAAAGAGTCAAATGAGATGATTCCTAAGTGGTTTGATTTGAATAGTCTACCCTTTGATAAAATGTGGCCGGATGATGTTCATTGGGTGCCAAAAGTGCTTAGTAATGAGTTTGTTGAGGCTCATTTTATGTTTGGTAAAAATGATTCTCTTTTAGATTTTGAGCTTGAGACTAAGTAAGCTTCTTTCATTTTTACTACAATATTATTGTCTTCCCCCAATATTTATATAGGATAATAAGCTAGATGATTAATATTAATACTATAAGTTTGACTTCTTTTAGTATTTATATTATAATATAGGCCGTTCATGAGGAAGTTAGTCAAAATATTGGTTATTTTGGTTATCCTAATAACTTTGGAACTTGCTGTCGTTACTCTTGTAAAAGCAGAGAGTGGGTTTGTATATTCAAATACTCCAAATAATCTAGACTCCAATACCCTCTTTGATTTAGTTAATGATTACAGAGCCAAGTTAAGTCTTAAAAAGTTTGTAAAGAATGATAATTTGTGTGAAGTTGCTAAATCACGGGAACATGAGATGTATAGAGAGATTTTTGTGACAGGAAGACTCCATAGTGGTCTTTATAATAGGAATTTGCCTTATTGGGTTTTTGAGAACCTCATTTATGAATTTTCAGAGCAAAAAGCGCTAAATTGGTGGTTAAATTCATACATTCATAAAAAAACAATTGAAAATGATTATAAGTATTCTTGTGTTTACTGCAGGGGATTGGTGTGTACACAGCTTTTTACAAGTTATCAACCTAAATAATTCTTCTATTTTTCTCTTTCTTGATTATTACTAATTTAACCACTTTTTCTAATGATTCCATTTTATATTTATTTTTATGAAAGATGATATTGTGGTTACTGTTGACCATCAGGAAATTGTTAATTGGGCCAAGAAGCATAATGCTCTTCCCGAAGTGATTGATGATCCTGATGCCGGAAGCGATGATATTGGGATAAGGCTTGATATTGCCGGACGTGCGGATGATCAGTATTTGAGTACAGATAGAATTTCAAAACTAATTTCCTGGAGTGATTTTTTTGATAAATTTGAAGAGATGAAGCTTGCGTTTGTATATAAAGTAGGTGCAGATGACAAGTCAGGACTTTCTTATAAATTTATTAAAAGAGGTGAAAGTATTTCCTCAGCTTCTTTTTAATGTTAGTTTTTCTTTCCTAAAGTTTACAAAAAGTATGTGAATTTATCATTGAAATGTTTTAGTATAAAATTATGATAAAGAAAAAGAATGATGTTAATAGAGCCGCAAGACATGAGATTTCTGATAAGACAGGGGATAAAAGGCGGGGTCCGGATCAGCTAGTTGTCAGAATTCCTCCATATTCTAATGGAATTGGAGATATTGGTGGCACGGGAGTATCTGATACTCCAATTGGTGGAATAAACGGTTTTCCCGGAGGTAGAACAGTTGATACAACGCGGGATGTTGTGGATGATAGGCAATACACCCGAACAACTAATAGTATTCATGGCATTAAAGGTGGAAAAAGCAAGAAAAATAATAAAAAGATAAAGCGCAAAGAATGATTGTTATAGATAGTAGTTGATTAGTTGTGTGAAGGTCTGTTTATTTATTTGTTTTTATATAGATGATGTTCTTTCTCAATGGTCCATTTGTGGCTATTGTGATTGGGTAACCTGTCATTTCTTGAACAAAAGCTAAAAATTTAATTGCGTTTTGAGGCAGATCTTCAAAACATTTTGCTTTTGTACAAGCTTTTCCATCCCACCCGGGGAGTTTTACATAATGGGGTTTTGCGTTTTTAATGTAGTTTAATCCTGGTTGATAAGGCATATAAGCTCCGTTTTCATCCGTATAATGAGTGCAAACTTTTATTGTTTCTTTTTCTTGTGCAATATCAACATGGGTTGCGGTAAGTACTTCTACACCGCCTGACATCCGTAGGTTGTATCTCATCATTTCAAGGTCAAGATGGTATATGTCCCTATATCTTCCCGTACTTGTTCCCTTTTCATTTGCTACGTTTCTAACAAAGAGTGCTCTTAATTGTTCCGTATTTAGACCAGCCGTTTTTGTAATTTCTTTTTCTGGTAAGGAAATATATGTTGGCATTGCTTCTTTTCTGCTTCCTACACTGGACATGTAGGTAAGTTTAAAAACTCCAACCTTGTCTTTTATTTCATTTGGCAGCCAGACACCTGTTCCTCCCCTTATTCCCTCAAGTGTTGGATTTGATGAAGTGACATCAGGGTAGGTGCCAAGTTCCGGATGAAGCCCAATTGCTTGTGCTCCTTCAAAAATTACGCCAATCTTGGGATTCCTATAAATACTGTTATGAACTAATCTGGTGTTAGTTGCTATTTTTCTTTCCTGTAAAAAGGCCCTTGCTTCTGCAAGTCTTTTGATAAATTGTTCTTTACTTCCAATTTCTCTTTTTTGTTGATGTCCTGTTCTTTTTGTTCCGCCAAAATCTGCAACCAAACATTTATCTAGGTCTTTTCTATAAGCTTTGAACATTGTTTTTCTGTCATCATAATATTTTTCAAGTTTTTCTTTCCAATTTTCTGCCATCAAATCCGATATCATCAGTCCTTTTCTGTCCAGCTTGTGTGCATAGGCAGGAGCAATTCCTCTGCCTGTTCCACCTTTTGATTTCTGCGCTATTCCGTTATTTAATTCTTCCTCTGCTTTTTCTAAATCTGTTAAGAGAATTGCATCGCCTGATATATATATTCTTTTTTTAAGGCTTTCAGTTTTTTGTTCTACATATAGTAGTTCATCTACAAAGTCTTGAGGATTTACCGCTGTTCCTCTGTCAATTATTCCTATAGCTTTTTTATGAAGAGGAAAAGATGGTAGTGAGTGCAGGGCTATTTTGATTCCATCTTTTTCAATAGTGTGCCCTGCGTTGTTTCCGCCATTCCAACGGATTACATACACCTTTTCAATTCCAGGGTTTTGAAGCATTTCCTCAATCTTGTTGTCTACAAGTCTTCCTTTGCCTTCATCTCCCAGAGCTATACCAACAAATGCACAGGTATTATCAACATAGTTTTCTTTGTACCTTTCAACTCCTTTAGGCCAGCCTACTTGTGTCTCACCTTTTTTATATATTCTTTCGTATGCCTTTTGAACTGCTTGATGTGGATAAAAAAATAGATTCTCTTGAGTTTTTAATATTTGAAGACGTGTATTGGTTTTTTGAGATAGTGCCATAATTTATTTGGCTTTCTGGAGTATATTAAAACTATTGGTCAATGTCAATATTTTCTAAGTAAAATAAGTTTGTAAAACTGTTTTACTCTATAATTTTATTTATTGCATATACATAGGATGTTTCTTTGAGATCTGTTTTGTATTTTTCTTTTGCATGCCATAGATTTGAGAAGGCCTTTTTCATAATTGTTTCCAACATGGTAAAAACTTCTTTCTTTTTATATTTTTTGTTCTCAAGATTTTGTTTCCATTCAATATATGACCCAGCAACACCGCCTGAATTTGCAAGAATGTCAGGAACAATAATTACGCCTTTTTTTGACAGATAGTTAAAAGCGTTTGGCGTAATTGGACCGTTTGCCATTTCGATAATGATTTTGGCTTTGATTTTGTGCATATTGTTTTCATTTATGACGTTTTCTAGAGCTGCAGGTACCAAAATATCAACTGGAAGTTCCAGCAATTCATCATTGGAAATGATTTTTCCCTTTTTTATGTCGCAGACCCCTCCTGAGCAGTAGCATCCTGCTAAAACTCCTTGTTTTTTCTTGCATTCCAAGACAAGTGGTATATCAAAGGAGTCTTCTTTTGAGGTTTTTAGTATTGCTCCTTTTGAATCTGATAATGCAGTAATTTTATATCCCAGATCAGAAGCAAATTTTGCAAAATAAAAACCTACGTTGCCAAATCCTTGTATTGCCATTGTAAGGGTTTTTTTGTTGAGTCCAAGCTTTTTTATTACCTCTTCAAGGATGATTACACCTCCATATCCGGTTGCTTCTTCTCTACCCTCCAGTCCATTGTGCTCTATTGGTTTTCCTGTAAATGTTGAATAGAGGGTTCTATTTATTTTTTTGTTTTTCTCATTTGCCAGACTAATGTATTCATCTGTCATCCATTTCATAATTTTGGCGTTGGTATTTACGTCTGGCGCCGGTATGTCTTTTAGGGGACCAATAATATCATATATCTTTTTAATATACCCTTTTGATAATTCTTCTAGTTCTGATTCTGATAATTCTTTGGGATTAACTATGATTCCTCCTTTTCCACCTCCAAAAGGAAGATTTGCAATAGCGCATTTAAGGGTCATCCAAAGTGAGAGGGCTTTAACTTCATTCTCATCTACGTTTTGATGAAATCTGATTCCGCCCTTGTATGGGCCAAGCTTGTTATTGTGTTGGCTTCTGTATCCTTTGTAGATTTTGATTCCCTTCTTTGTCTTAACGGGGATTTTTACTTCTAAAATCCTATTTGGTTCCAAAAAGTTTTCAAGCTTATTTTTGTCAAGCTTAAATTTTTTTCCTATTTTTAGGATTTCATCTTTAGTTTGAGAGTAAACATCTGTGTTTTTATTCATCAGATATTAAATATATAATGAATTGTTTTTATTTTCAATGATTAATCATTGAAAATGATTAATCCGCCTTCATGGAATTTCCTGGTTGTTAAAGATTTCCAGAGTGTAAGCCCGGAGCTTCAATTAATGTATTGTATATTTTCTTTCTTGTTTAGTATACTAAATATCTGTTTGTGTTTTGTGATGTTTTATGAGTGAGGAGAACGGTATCAATAATTTTAAAAGCTCTAAGCTTATCTTCTTTCTTTTAATATTTATTTTTATTTTATTTTTAGTACGTTTTTTTATAGATTATTACTTTTCAAATACTGATAAGAAGATAAATGTTTTGTTGTCTCCGCTTCCTTTTAGCATTGCTTCCAGTTTAAATATTGGTGACGTCTTATTCTATTGGAAACCAAAAATTGACAAGGTTTATGATATTGGGATTGAGAAGCCTAGTTTTTCTGCAGACGCTGTTATTTCTTATGATTTAACATCAAATAAATTACTGTATGAAAAAAACGTAAAAGAAAGACTTCCCATTGCTTCGCTTACAAAAATCATGACGGCAATTATTGCTATTGAGAATGAAGATATAAAAAAAGAAATTGTAATAAATAAAAGAGCTGCTGCTGTTGGAGAGAATTCAATGGGATTATCAGAGGGAGAGATTTTAAAATTGAAAGATTTACTGTATGGTTTGGTTTTGCCTTCCGGTAATGATGCGGCAGAAGCAATTGCAGAAGGCAGTAGATTTGGACGTGATAATTTTGTTTATATGATGAATAAGAAGGCTGAGGATCTGGGGTTAACGGATACTCATTTTACAAATCCGTCTGGACTTGAAGGAGATGGGAAGCAATATAGCAGTGTGTATGATCTTTTGGTTATAACAAGATATGGACTTTTAAAGAAAGAGTTTGCCAGGGTTGCGGCAACTTTTGAATATGTGATTCCATATTCTGAAAGTAATAAGGCTTTTTATTTGAGAAACGATACAAATCTTTTAACTAGCTATCCAGGGGTTAAGGGTGTAAAAACAGGTTTTACAGATGAGGCTGGTCTTTGTCTTGTTACATATCTTGAACATAATGGTCATAAGATAATTGCGGTTATACTAAATAGCCAAAATAGAAGAGAAGAGATGAAAGAACTTCTAGACTATTCTTTAAAAACTTTAGGAGAAAAGCCGCCTTATCATCCTTGATTCAAGCCTCTTATTAGGATAAAATATTAGTGGCTGGTTGTAATTGAGTAATTAGTAAATAGTAATTGAGTAATTAGTTTTCTAATATTATTGGGTGACTTTGAACTTTTAATTTTGAACTTTGAATTAATTTTGCCTGGGTGGTGGAATGGCCATATCATTCGATATGGCCCTGTCGGATGACAGGGTATCCACGTATGTTTTACTATGTTTACATATTAAAACTAATAAATAATAAGCTATATACAGGTAGTAGTGGAAATTTAAGATCTAGAATTAAACAGCATAAGGATGGAAAGTGTAAGAGTACGATGAGATTTAGACCAGTTGAATTAATTCATTATGAAGCTTATATTGAAAAGGGAGATGCTTTAAGAAGAGAAAAATTTTTAAAGACTACTGAAGGTAAAAGACTATTAAGGCAACAGTTAAAATTAATATTGGAGAGTATAGATTATATATAACAGAGAAGGTTACAGAAGATTAATAATGCCTGGGTGGTGGAATGGTATACACGCACGCCTTAAGAGCGTGTGGCGCAAGTCATGCGGGTTCGAGTCCCGCCCCAGGCACACTTTGGCAAGCTCAGTGTAAAATGTACTGAGTTTGCAGAAGTGGGTAAGGGACGAGAAGTTTATCCTGAGCATAGTCGAAGGAAGTCCCGCCCCAGGCACACTTTGGCAAGTGTGTGTAAACAATACTGATTTTTAGAATCGTTTTACTTCCAATCGGGTTTGTAGTATTTTTTACCTTTGAGGTTTTTAGGGAGATATTCCTGTTCTATTTTTTCTCCTATTTGTTTTTCAGTTAGCCAAGGGTATCTGATATGACTTTTACCATAGCCCAGGTTTTTAACTACTTTATTTACAGCATTTCTGAGATGAAGAGGTATTGGGTCTAAGTTTTGTTCATCTATGTCTGCAAGTGCTTCTGAGATGCCTGTAGTTGAGGCGATTGATTTTTTGGCTGTTGCAAGGTAGGCAGCAGTTTGGGCTAGGATGAGGGTTGCTTCTGGCATACCTATCATATGTACTGCTTGCATACAGGATGTTGCAAGAACAAGCGCGGTGGGTTGTGCATTCCCAATGTCTTCAGAAGCGAATATTAGCATTCTTCTTGCAATAAATACAGGGTCTTCCCCGCTTTTTATCATACGGGCCAGGTAATGAAGTGCCGCGTCTGGTTCTGAGCCCCTCATAGACTTGATAAATGCTGAGATAGTGTCATAGTGGTAATCCCCCTTTTTGTCATATAAAACTGCTTTTCTTTGAACTGCTTCCTGTGCAACTTTGATTGTTATGTTTTTGTTGAGAGTTGAGGCTAGTTCTATAGAATTAATTGCTACTCTTGCGTCACCGTTTGCATATTTTATGATATGTTTTAGCGCGTCATCCTGCCATTTATGTTTTGAATATTGTTTTATGGCCCTGTTCACAATTTTGTTAATATTTTCTTCTGTTAAAGAATAAAGTGTGAAAACCTGACTTCTTGAGATAAGAGGAGCGTTTACACGGAATCCAGGATTCTCTGTTGTTGCTCCAATTAGAATTATGGTTCCGTCTTCAACATGGGGCAAAAATGCATCTTGCTGGGACTTGCTGAATCTGTGGATTTCATCAATAAACAATACTGTTTGTTTTTTTTGCGTTTGATTGTCTTCTTTGGCTTTTCTGATAACTTTTCTAACATCCTCTACCCCACTGGTTACTGCTGAAAAGAAAATAAAATTTGCGTCAATATATTTTGCTAATATATTGGCAATGGTTGTTTTCCCTGTACCTGGTGGTCCCCATAATATCATTGAGCTGACTTTTTTTGCTTCAATCATGCGTCTTATTGGTTTTCCTTTGCCCAGCAGATGTTCTTGGCCAATAAAGTCATCTATCTTTTGGGGTCTGAGTTTTTCTGAAAGAGGTATGTCCATTTGGCTATATTCTAGCACTTTTATTAGAAAATGTCTGTTGTTTTATCTTGAAGATTAATTGTTTATTTAAGAAATTAATCTAATTTTGGAAGTGGCAGTTGATCTGGGGTTATAAAATCAATATCAAGTATTGTGGTTGGATCTCCTAATACGCTAAAATTATCACATGGAAACTTCTCTGCTACCATTCTAGTAACATTTCCAATACTATTTCTTTCAACATATATTCTAAGGCCATCTTTTGATCTGTTAATCTGCACTGATTGTATCAAGCCATTTGCCTCATGTGCAATGTTAATTCTTTCATCTTCTGTCTCTATTCCCTTAATTCTACCGTCACAATTTACTCTAATTATTTTTCCATTATCTTTTAAGATACGTTCTCCATTTCTATATATTGTTCTTCCTGGATGGGAACTAAAGCGGTATGGAAGACTTAGGGGCTTAAATGCTGGGGCGGGATCAGAAAACAGAGATAAACTTTTTATCATAATTTCTGCTGGAGTTATTCCGGGGTCAGAGAGAAATTCTATGTCTGCAATTGCTTTATCAAATGTTTGATCTTGTATTTCTGTTGTCAGTCCTCTTTCTAGCTCAAGTTTTGCAGGCATAATTTTTTGAATAATGTCAACTATACTTTAGTGAAATTTTGTTTAATTGTCAATTGATAATTTTGTGATAAAATTAATATGTTTTTGGGCCGGTAGCGTAACGGTAGCGCGCCTCCATGGCATGGAGGAGGTTGAGAGTTCAAATCTCTTCCGGTCCACAAAAGATGGCAGTGTGGGGTGTTCGTAGGACATGCGAAAGATCACCAGTTCAAATCTGGTACGGTCCACTTTTTAATTTTTATTTACCCATAAAGAACTTTGTGGGTAAACTGTTTGCAAATTATATATTTATATATAGAGCTAAGGAGTGTTGTTGCTATAGTTTTTAACGGATGGGATAAAATCTTATTTAAAGATTCTTAAAATGTATTTATTGGCGGAGAAGTGTGATTAGTATATAGACTAATACTACTCCAAGAAGCAATAATAATGTTTCATATAAGGCAAATCCCTTTCTTTTCTCATGATGAATTTCCGGGATTAGATCTGAGGCGGCTATGTAGATGAAGAATCCTGCAGTAAGTGCAAGAAGTGCTGGTAAAATATTTTCAACAGAGTCTTTTAGTGCAAATGTTAAAAGCGCGCCTATTAAGGCCGTCAGTGAACTGAATAAATTGTAAAATATTACTTTCAGTCTTTTTACCCCTGAGTGAAGCATAATGCTAAAATCGCTTATTTCTTGAGGTATCTCATGGGCTCCAACTGCTATTGCAGTCACAATTCCCAAGGGTATATTTACCAAGAATGCTGCTGCAATCACAACTCCATCTATAAAATTATGGAGACTATCGCTTACTATTATTAGTGGAACTGTTGGTTTTGTTTCTCTTGCGTGTATTCCATCATGTCTGTGTGTTGAGTGAATAAATCTTTCTATAATAAAAAACAATAGTATTCCTACTAGTGTCCATGTGAATATTTGGCTTTCTGCTTGTTTTCCGCTTTCATGGAGTGCTTCCGGCAAAAGATCCAAAAAAGCAGTTCCTAAAAGTGTTCCTGCGGCAAAGGATATTAGCAGGTGTGAAATTTTTAAAGTAAGTTTTTCATTTGCAAGCAGGATTATTCCTCCAGCAAGAGAAAGAACGCTTCCTATAAGTGTGAAAATAATAATGTATTCTAGTGTTGACATATACTGCAGACTCCAAAAAATTCGAGTCTATGTTTTTTAACAAGAAATCCCTGGTTTGCTTTAATTCTCTTTTCTATTTTAGAAACTAGGCAGTCTTTTGCTTTTTGTATTCTTCCGCAAATTTCACAGACCAGATGGTGGTGATGATCAGATGATATCTCAAACCTCTTTTTTCTATCTTCAAATTGAGTTTCTACTATATAGCTATTATCTTTTAGAAATTTCATTTCCCTATATATTGTGCTTTTGTTTGCTTTTGTTCCCAGAATTTTCAGTTCATTTAAAAGTTCTTTTACAGATACAGGGGATTTGCAATTGGTTAAGTGGTTTATGATGCTTTTTCTTATTTTTGTTATCTTAAAGCCGTTATCTCTGAGTTTTTTTATGATTTCAGCTGTTTCCATATTTGTTTCATAATAATGCAACTGAGTTGCATTTGTCAAGAAGATAAATATTTAAACTCATTGTGCTTGAGTTTTTGGTTAATAATCAGTAAAATGTATATGATCGGGGACTAGCTCAGTTGGCTAGAGCGCGCGGTTTGGGACCGCGAGGCCGGAGGTTCAAGTCCTCTGTCCCCGACAAGGCTCGTTGAGAGTAAATATGCGGGATTAGTACACCGGTAGTATGCCACCCTTCCCCGCCAAAAGCTATGACATTTAGGCGGGCCCGTCAAAATGGACTAAAAGTCCTTTTGTTGGGCAAGGTGAAGAATGGATTATGTTTTATTATGTTTATGTTTTACTTTGTCAGTCAGAAGGCATAAAGCATGAATTTTATATCGGTTCATGTGAAGATTTAAAAAATAGATATAAGGATCATATAAATAAAGAGGTCAAAACAACAAAAAAATTTGATAGACTATCTTTAATTTACTACGAGGCATGTTTAAATAAAACAGATGCTTTGAAAAGAGAATTACAATTAAAAACAGGCTTTGGTAGAGGATATTTAAAAAGAAGATTAGAAAATTACTTGAAAGACATGCGGTGGTAGTTTAGTGGTACCCGCTAAAAGCTAATGCATTTAAGCGGGTCCGCCAAAATACTTGTTTTTGACGGAGAATAGCTCTCTTCCCCGCCTGGGATAGAGTTATGCGGGATTAGTACACCGGTAGTATGCCACCCTTCCAAGGTGGAGAAGCCAGTTCGATTCTGGTATCCCGCTCAAAAAGCGACAGAAATAAACACTAATTTACATTAACTGATACAAAATAGATCAAATATTATGAGCAATACAAAATTTACACTTTATGCTAAAAGAATACTGATAGCCGTTGTCGTATATTTTGTAGTGGGACTAATTTTAGGTTTTGTAGGGTTGCAATTAAGATGCCAACATCCTATGTATTCATGTTGGAGTTTGAGTCAATATCTGACTGACCCATGGTTGTTTTCAAATACTTTGCTGTGGCCTTTTACTTTTATTGATGGGCTTGATAAAGCAAATATTATATTTTGAGAAAACTGGAAATATTTAGATGTTCTTTTAGAGCGAGGCTTGCCATAGGTGGCCCGCTCCATAGGGGTAAACCAGAATCACGTTTATTCCGATATAACGAGCTAAATAGGGTACGATACATTTTTTCAAGGTTGGTGAAGATAAAAAAGAATTGCTTAAAACTGATAAGGTTATCGATCAGTAAATCTGTTGTATGATACTTTTGCCGAATGATCTTTGTGCCGCCAAAGGCGAGCCTCGTCTTTTTGGACTGGGTGAAAGTATCCATTTGACTCACTTCGTTTGCTCAGGACAGGTCTTATTGTTAGGGAGCGAATGTTGACATCATAATCAATGATTCATCTTGGCCACGAGGATCGCTTTCTTGCGAAGCAAGAACTTGTTCATTTTGAAAGTTTTTTACCTTGCTTTTTAGGCAAATAGTTTTGTGGAGTAATTACTTTTCTTCCAGTTTCTTTTTCCAAATTAGATCTTGCATCTCCAGCAATTTTACCTCCCCGTCTTGAGACTTGTTTATTCTTTTCAAAACCTTGAGGATGTTCTGTTTTGGTAATTTCTGTAGTTGCAGCCTCACCCAGTTGGGAAAACAAAAGTTCCAGATCATTCATATGATCCCGTAGATTTTGACGCTTGAGTCCTTTTATTTTCTTATATTCTGATGGAGTAACACCAAAGGTTGCTTTGGATATTTCCGCTGTTAGTATTTCATACTCTTTTGCCAATTCTACACCATGTTTTTGCCATTCATCTGTCAGTTCTTCCCTTATGGCAATAGAGCGCATCCGTCTTTCTATCCAATCTTCGGGGTAACCTTTTGCTTTATAAAACGCTCTGGCCCGTTTTTGGGCTAACTCTGGGTCTTCTATCTCCTGCACCCTTTCATATCCAACTCTGGCTAACCATCTTTTAAAAGGTTCTGCTTTTGGTGAAGGGATTGATTGGATAATCCTAAAAATACCTTCAGTATTGGTGCAATTTAATTTCTGTACTCCACCTGATGTTTGAACTGAAAGGGGGGTGGCAATTTGCCCCCATCCTTTGGATAATTCTGGATCGCGTCTGCGCATATCTTTAATGTACCCTTCTGGTTGGACTGAACCAGTTAGGGCAGCCACAACATCAACGATTACAAACCACCACTCATTTTCATGAATGGTTTTACGGATTTTTCTATTCCGAAAGACTGCTATTTTAGTTACTTGAGCTATTTCTTGATTCATAGAGTTAACAATTGTTATTACACTTTATTGTACATAAAAAATCCGTTACTGAACAAGGATTAAAAACAGTAACTAGGGCTTATTTTGAGGAAGAAGGAAACTTCAAGGTTAAATTAGGCTCCAATTCGTACAAAAAATCTGGTAAAATAGAAGTAGAGTTAAATTCTTGGATGAATCCTGGCAGTCTGTGTAAGAGTGCGTCAGGAGCTCAAATTTTGTCTGCAAAATTTGAGAGGCTCGCCCAAAGGGCGGCCCGCTCCTCAACAATGTATTATGTTTATATTCTTCAAAGCCTAAAAGATAACAAGACATATGTTGGTTATACTGACAACTTCGAAAGGCGCTTTGAACAGCATAATTCAGGAAGATCAAAATCTACAAAACATCGGTCTCCATGGTTTTTAAAAACCTCCAATTCTGCCCTTCAAAGCAAGATTTTCTAGCTATAGCCCTGAGCACTTCGATTTTACTCAGTGTATACTTATCGAAGGGTTCGAGCCTAAATTTTCAGACGTTTTTTGTTAGCTTCAAGAAATTTTATACCGGAAACCGAATTCGAACCTGGGGATTGTGCTACTGTGTCACTGATGGTTGAGGTGAGTTTGGCTGAGCTGACGTCCCAGGAAATGTTTCATTTTGAAATTTATTAAAATAATTTCCTCTTTTAACTTCTTCTATAAATTCTGAATTCTTATCCACAGTTTTTTCAAGCACGCCTACGCGTTGTTTCAGTTCTATTAAGGGCGTCCAGACTTGGTAAAGAAAAAAGCTTATTGCAGCAATTAATACAAGAACAAGATGCCAATTATCTTTCATTATTTGCAGTAGGCCCTCTTGTTGGTATTTTGGAGGTTTTATACTGCCACCAATAGTGGCAGGTTGTAGTTCTTGCACCTCAGCGCCAGTTCCTCCCTGGGAAGGAGGTAGGCTTGTAATTACTTCTGGGTTTGTTTTTGTATTACTTTTTGTCATCTATATTATTTTTCAACTCTTCTACAATTTCTTTCCCTTTTGTAAAAGAATCTCTTATAAAACTTGTGATTCGTGCCCTTCTAAAATCATCTTTGTAAAAATCATCGCTTTCCCTATATATATCTAAATCAATAAAAATACCTGTATTAGGAAGATCATTTGGAGCAAAAATTTGACTTGCCTGTTTTTTATCCATAGGACCAGTTATTATGTGATATTTATTTTTGTCATTTTTAAAGATGTATGAAATTCCAATATCTTCAAGATTCCCATTAATTTTAGAAAAATTCTTGGGGTTAAAGTTTAATAGCTTCTTTTTGTATTCAGATACAAGAGTAGTAAATTTTTTTTGAGTGGGAATAATTGTATAAATTCTGACACCCCATCTAAGAGGAGGAAGATCTCCCATTATTTTTATTGCCTCATCCATCCTCTCTATACACAATTCAATATTTTGATCTCGTAGTGTAATAAACCCAATATTTTTATATGAGGCAAAAATTAACCCATCATCAGTAAAAACTTCTGTTCTGTCTGCATCTATCTTCCACTGATCAAATTTTTCCGAAGCCATAGCTGTGGTTATCTGGCCTCTTATATCAAGAAAAAGAGGTTTTGGTATAAAACGAATTTCAGTTACAAACTTTTGGTTCTTCATTTATTTGAATTTATATCAAAATCAAATCTAAGCTATTTTCTTCCAACACTTAAAGGCCTTTATATCTGAAGAGTTTAATTTAAACCATTCTCCTCTTACCCATTTTGATTTAAATCTCTCATGCCAATATTTCTCTACGCCGTTCATATCGTCTGTTTCTATCTCATGGATAAGTTTAAATGGTTCTGGTCCCAATAAAGTTATATCTTCTCTGCGGCGGTTTGCGTCTTTTGATTTGCCAATCTTATATCTACCATGTTGTTTACCCAAATAAACAAAACCACTTGCGACGTCGTTTTCAGAGGTTTCACTATGATTTTTATACTTTTTGAGAATGGAATTACATATATTAACAACGTCCTCAAATTCATCACGATCTTCTACATATCCGAGAATTGTCTTCGCTAAATCACCTGTTAAACCAAGTTTGCTGTAAAAAGTTTTAGAGTTCGGAAAGCTAGAATCTTTAAAGTGTTTAACATCTAAGAGACCTCTAGTTGGCCACTTACCTGTCTCGCGAATAACTCCAATAAACATCTCACATAATTCTTTTTGGGTATATTTAGTTTTATCAAATTCATTAGGAATAAGCCCTGCCTCTCTTACTAACTCGCCATAATTCGGCCAATATCTCATGCGATTATACCTAATTATTTCAGTGCTTTCATAAAAAACCTTCTCGCTTGGTGTTTTGCCTCCATTCTCTTTAGCAACTTTGCGGATCTCTTTTAAAATATCCTCCTTTGTAAACATAGTTTAAAATTTCGATCCCTGTAGCCAATATGGACCACTAGCGTATTAGTGCCAACAGTCGCTCCCTAAAAAAGGTACTTTCACTCCGCCAAAGGCGGACAGGCACCGGGATCATTCGGTACTGTCATTTTAGCATATCCTAACTGTATCTGCCTGGTTTCTTTAGTTTTCTAAAGATTTCTTCAAACATAAGGAAATTTACAGCCTTAAAGTAAATTTTAAATTCCTCCATTTCGGAGATTAACCTTTGAGTGAAGCAATAGCTAAAGACTATTTTGATGACGGAGCCAAGAGGTAAGTCTGGATTCTTTATTGAGATACGTTTTGATATAGTCATCGTGCTCAAGTAGGCTTTTCCTGAGCAAGGCCGAAGGGTCCGAGCCAATTACGGTTACCGGCTCCAGACGGGGCAGTATCATCCCTAGAAAAGCCCCGAATATATTGAATAAGCTGATAATCTTAATATCACTTATTTTACTATAAACTTAAAAATAAATAATGGGAGTACACTGAGAATATTAATTAATGAGTGAATGGCTGTTGTTGTCCATAATCCATTCCAAAATGAACTCTTGCTTTTTATAATATAACTCCATGCTAAGATAGTACCTACGTATGTTGGTATCACTTTATTATTTTCTTCATGAATCAGTATGAAAGTTATTGTTGATATTAATATTAGAATCCAGGTTTTTTTTGTAATAAAAGACGTTAATTTGATAACTAAAGCTTGATTTACTAATGTTTCCGATAAGGGAGCAATTATGAATAACCATGAAATTGAAAAAAACCCTTGCTTTAAATTAAGTAAATTATCTAGCGAGTATGAATATGATGAAAGATCCTGTAATTGTAGAATTTTTTTTATATCTACTCCAAGAAAATAAGCGATAAATAAAAGGAATATAACAATAGTTTTAGGAAGAAGAGCAATGAATACTATTTTGATAATAAATATTTTATTTGAACTACTCTCCAAATTATCAAGCAATAATCTAATTTTCTTCATAAATATTTGAAATTTTTATATAAATTTATTTTACAATAAATCAATCTTTTTTTACACGCCACCTTATTCTAGAAACAAATGCCCACCATTAGATTTTTTAGTTTGTAATAGCAGTGTACATTTTAGATGAGATTTTATGTTTTTCAGATATAGGATCCTTGACAAACAGATAATAAAAGTTTTTAAATAGTATTAGTCCAGATAATATTAGTTATTTTATGGGTTTTATT
>QZIP01000046.1 GCA_003599595.1 Candidatus Parcubacteria bacterium | reverse complement strand
TTACATTAGAAAAGCACTCCTCCTTTTGCTACCACTATCGGTTACAATTACCAACACCTATTACTATCCACATCACCCACTCTAATTATCTAAGACCCGGATGCGGGAGATATTTGTGGCAGATATCTTTTTTTGTCAAATTTATTAAATTTCTGTTAACTTCTTTCACTTATTGTTAATAACTTTTAATTTGTGATCAGCTTAGTATATTAAACAGAATTAACAATTTCTGTGAAACTTTTATGTCTATAAGTATTTTACCAGATTTAATATGGTGGCTGCAACCAGAATTAGCTCATTCAAGTCTGAGCCTGAGTACTCATCCCTCAGAGTCGAAGACCTCAAAAATGCCAGAGATAAAAGAATAGCCTTCTCCTTTTCCTTATTGAACCTTTTTTAATTATGGTTAGTTACGGGTTATCTATGTATAATAAAGTGTAGCAACAATTTTTAATTAAGTTGTATTATATGAATATCAGGGTAATAAATATATGAGTCAAGGAATCACTCAAACAACTAAAATAGCTATCTTCAGAAATAGAAAGATACGTAAAACTATTCATAAAAATGAGTGGTGGTTTGTGATTGTTGATGTTGTAGCTGCCTTAACTGATTCAATTCAGCCGGATGGATATATTAAAGATATGCGCAGGCGTGACCCAGAACTTTCCAAAGGGTGGGGGCAAATTGCCACCCCCCTTTCAGTTCAAACATCAGGTGGCGTTCAAAAATTAAATTGTACCAATACTGAAGGTATTTTTAGGATTATCCAATCTATACCCTCTCCTAAGGCAGAACCTTTTAAAAGATGGTTAGCCAGAGTTGGAGATGAAAGGGTACAGGAGATAGAAGATCCCGAATTGGCCCAAAAAAGAACCAGAGCACTTTATAAAGCTAAAGGATATCCAGAGGACTGGATAGAAAGACGGATGCGCTCTATTGTTATCAGAGAGGAATTGACCGATGAATGGCAAAAACATGGAGTAGAACTTGCAAAAGAGTATGAAATACTGACCGCTGAAATATCCAGAGCAACCTTTGGCGTTACTCCCTCATAACATAAAAAGGTAAAGAGACTTAAAAGAGAAAACCTGCGGGATCACATGAGTGACTTGGAATTATTATTTTCCCAGCTTGGTGAAGCAGCAACCACAGAAATTACCAAAACAGAACATCCTCAAGGATTTGAGGAAAATAAACGAGTCTCAAGGCGTGGTAGTAAAATCGCCGGAGATGCCAGATCCAATCTTGAAAAAGAAACTGACAGAAAAGTCATAACATCGCAAAATTATTTATCCAATAAACAAAGCAAGAAGTTATTAAAGAAATAATATGGCGAACAAAAATAACACCCCTGTTTGTGGGCTGTGCGGAAAAAAAAAGAAATTAGTAAAAACTGATTGTTGCAATAACTGGATTTGTAGCGATGAGGATAAATATGTCATTTTTTCGTATGCCAGAAATAGTTGCTCCCGTAACCATCGGAGATTTACACTTTGTGGTTCTCATAATACTGAAGGCCATTCCGGAAAATGGCAAAGCTGCAAAAAATGTTTTGACTCATTTAAACACGAACTTGAGATGTACGTTTGGTATGGTACTAACGAATATAATTTCGAAGTGCTAGAAAATCCACCCTCATATAAACCAACATATTGCGCAAAATGTGGCAATGTAATCGTGCTTTTTGATGGTGGTTATTCTACTTTGTGTGGAATTTACCGCTGTGAAAACTGTCCGATATCAGAAAAAGAACGTAGCGAGATTATTAGCCAGTATAAAGGTGGAATAAAACATAAGCAATTGAATTAATAAGTGAAAAATAAAATAAAATTGCCAAGACTTTTAAATATAAGCAGGTAAAATTACATAAGTATGAATGACCAAATTGGGCAATATATAGAAAATGGCGCTCCAAGAGTTGAGCAAAATTCCGTAGGGCAAGAATCCAATAAGGACAGGGCTAAAAGTTTAAACGCAGGTAAAATAATATTTGATGGCGTATATGACCAAATTAGAAGAGCTGCTTATGGAAAAACTTCTGAAGAACAAGGACAACGCTTTGTTGAATGGATAGCGCAAAAAGCGCAAATGCATATTGGAGAAATTCAATCTCAGAATCTAACCTTCCATACTTAGATCCCCGACCGTAAGGTCGTAGGTTGCTTTATTATCTTCCGTAAGTATATCTTTAAGCTGTATCTGTATCTTTAATTCTCCCCGTCCATTTCCGCCTTTTAGATATTTTTCTCTGCGTTTTACGTCTGATTCTGAAACATACGCATCGTAGTAAATTAGCTTTAGAGGCCTTCTGTGTTTTGTTGCTTTGACATATCCTTCAGTATGAGCCTTAAAACGTGAACGAAGATTATCTGTAAAACCAGTATAAAGTTGTTTGTCAACTTCGGAAAAAAGAATATAAACGTAACACATTGTGGTGAGCCAGCTCAGCTGGCTATTCACCGAGCTTAGCTCGGTGATCCCGTTAGTACCTTAAACAGACTGCGCGAATTCTCTGAATTATTCCTATCTGACGGTCTAAGCTCTGAATTTGCCTACCAATTTGGTCTAAAAGATGTATAAGTATGTATATTAGAAAGATGCTAAGTGATAAATCATGGCTTGTTAATGC
Source organism: Candidatus Parcubacteria bacterium (assembly GCA_003599595.1). Classification (GTDB taxonomy): domain Bacteria; phylum Patescibacteriota; class Microgenomatia; order Levybacterales; family GWA1-39-11; genus SURF-62. The sequence continues at coordinate 41,845 of QZIP01000046.1, read as the reverse complement.
ATTAGTAAGTAGGCAATAAGCGGACTAACTACAACATAATAAATAATCCCTAATTTGATTAATGTGATTATCTGCTGTTTTATCTCATATCCCCAGCCTGATTTAATCATTCTGAACTTCACATAGTCCTTAAAATTCTCTGAAGATACCTGCCAAAATACGAAATCCAGCAAAGCCCCAAAAATAAACCAGAACCCTATCATATTAATAAGCCCGAAGAAAATTGGCACCGCATAACTTTTATTCGGAAAGAAAACCGGACCGGAAATCATAAACCACATCAGAACTATAAAACCAGTACTAAGCAAAGCAATTATCCACAGGCCATATAATAAACCAAAATATGATGGATATTGTTTAGAAGAAACCTTTTTCTTTGTTTCGTTGTCAAATCCTGTTAGTCTGAAGAACCTTCTAATGTATATGTTGGTCCACTTAATAAGCGGGGGGATTAAAGCGCCTATCCAAAATTGTGAGCTCATTTGTTACGTTCGTCGTTTTCTTTAGCGCACGTTTCGGCATCGAAGGAGTTGGTAGAATAGTCGGGCGGACGGGAATCAATCACAAACGGCTCTATTCCCTGATCAGTAGGACGATATAGTTCTCCGGTGGTATCGGCACACCACAAACCTGAACTGACACCATTAAGAATCCAGTAGCGACAGTCTTTGGAGCCAATCAAGCGTGTGTACTCCTCACAGGTAATTTCCTTTGGAGCATTAGTTTGATTATCTTTTTCAGATTCTTTTTTATCAGAACTTTCAGCCGGGCGCTTGGCAGAAGGCATTTTAACCGAATCGAGCAAAGTTGTTAGATAATGCTCTCCCAGATAAAGGTTTTCTGTAAAATTGCGTCTTGAGACAAGAAATTTTTCCTCTACTGATAACCCATCAGCGTTAGTATATTCTTGGCTTTTCCAGGACATGATGGTAAAAGAATATGCAATCATTTTTGATGTTCCCCTGTATGATTGTCCGCCGACGTCTACTGTTTGACCCGACATTTTAGAACCAACTACCGATCCAACATTATAATTTATGTCCTGTCTATTAACATTTGGGTTGTTTGGAAAAGGATCAAATACTTGAGCATATTGCTGTGAATAGGTAGGTCGACGTTTGCCATCTATCCAGGAATATTTTGAGACCATCACAGTTATTACCCAAGCGTTATTTCCTTTGGGCAAACCATCTACTACACCTTGAAGGTCACGCTCCATCTGCTTCTTGAATTCTTCTTCGCTCATTCCTTTTTCCTGAGCATACACGACATTTTGGCTGATTAGGTAATCTTTCAGACGAGAGAGTATTGATGGTTGATAAAGATAAGACTCGGGGCTATCTTTGGTTGGGAGCGCTGCAAACACTGCTTGGGAAAGCAATAATCTATCATAATCCGAGACGCTTTTGTCACTTTGAATTTTGTTGAGAAGAACAAACAGCTCTGCTATTCTTTCGACGTCTTCTTGAACGACAATATTGAATTTGCTCTGGCAGGCTTCAGCAAATAATCTCTCTTTCTTCAGGTTGCAAATAGTTGTCCGGGCTTCTGCCGCAGATACTTCAGGCATCAGTTGAGAGGGAGCGATCTGTACTTTTTCTCCTTTTGTTTGTCGTTGTCCCAAAAATATAACTGCCGCAACAATTATAATTATTGTCGCAATAACTATAATACCTGGAGCGGCAAATACACCCTTTTGTTTTTTGGGCAGGCTGAAGTTTCTCACACTAATACCAGAATATCAGAAAAATAAAAGTCAAGTCAAGGATGCGGTGTAGGTGAGCTAGCGGATCGTATAAACCTTTCAGTTAGAATTAAGGGGTTCAAATATATTAAAACGGCATTTAAGATTGCTGGAATTAATTCACTATCTGAGCTGAAAGGAGGTATCGATGAAAATTGGTCAACAACAAGATGTAGTCTTGAATTACTCTAGTTTGTATAAATTAAATCCGGAAACTGCCAGAGCTGCAGTTTTGGAGGTTTTTAAACAAACTAATAATATCTCGCAAGCTGCCCAGATGTTTACCACTACTAGAAAGGTAGTTCAGCTGGCTATTGCAAAGGAAGCAGCTGGTGATCTGACTGATAGGTCTCATGCTGTAAAAACTGTCCACAACAGAACAGTGGAAACTATTGAGGAAAAGGCAATTGCTATCAAAAATGCTACTAAGTTTGGTTATAGAAGAGTGGCCAAAGAGTTAAGAGAAAAACAGGGGCTTGTCTTAAAAGATGAGGCTTGTAGAAATATCTTAAAAAGAGCCAGAGCTCAAGGACTATTAAAAGGAGAAAAAGTCAGGAGTGCTAATGGCAAACAAGTCAGATTTTATGATTGGTATAGTGCTGAGCCTTTTGAAATTATTCAGACTGATTTAAAAGATATTCTGGATAAGAAAGCCCTGCCCCAAGAGGTTTATCACCATCTGCAAAGGCATAATCTACCACCTTACCAGTGGACGGCAGAATGTGTTAATACCAGAATTAGATTTTTAGCTTACTCATATAAGAAATCTGTTACTAACGGGTTATGTTTTTACCTGATGGTAATTGCCTGGCTCAGGGCACATAACATCAGGGCAGAACTGGTTTTCACTGTTGATTGGGGTGAGGAGTTTGGTGGTAAATCCAGACAAAAGATTACCGACTTAAGAAAACTACTTAAACCGTTAGGGGCAACTATCCACCAAAATCATAAAGGACAATCACAGAAAAATGGATTTGTGGAAAGGTCACACCGGACTGATGATGAAGAATTTTACATCCCCAGACTGCAAACTATTAAAACCAAAGATCAGTTTTTCCTGGAGGCCCTGAACTGGACTTGGTACTACAATACCAAAAGAGGACATACTGGTAATGACATGCAAGATAATCCGCCTTACCAGAAACTCCAAAAACAATACCACTGGATACCCAAAGACATCTGTGCATTTCCACCCTTGCTGCTGAATAATATTTCTACTAATATTGGACCATGGGGTGGATACAATCACCCAACTCATTACCAAAGAAGCTAAGGGATCGTTCATAAATAACTTGCAAGTTATTTATGATTACGGCCCTTTGTGCCGCATCCTTATTTACAATACTCATCAAGTTATTCAGGGATACAACCTAAAACCTTATCTCATATTCATCATCATATGCCGGAGTATGTACCAAAAACAATTTTATCTCACCTTTATAATCATATTCCGTGTCTCTAGGAATAATAACAACATCTGTTGACCTAACTGGCACCACTTCTTTTCCCACAAAAAACTCTCCTCTACCCTCAATTACATAATAAATCCTATCACTTAAACTGGTTTGTACTTTCCCATGTGCTCCGTCAACTTCAAAAACAGCCGCGCTTGCACCAGAAAAATCACCTTTTGAATTATAAGCCCACCCCTTAATCCCACTCCATCCAAAAGGAAAAGCCTCATTAAAAGAATACTTTATTTTCATATATCTATGTGTATGATATATCGATATATCATATGGCATAAATCACACCTGAGGTTCGCTAGGCCAAGGAAAAGGCATCAACCCACTTATTGGAATTTGTTTGAATTGTCCATCTTCATTTACAACTACAACAATATCTATATTTGACCTCAAACTATTCTCATAAATGAGTTGTTTGCATATATGGCAATTTGGCCCCGTTATTGCAACAATTTCCTTCCCCTCCCCATGGATAGCTGCATGATTTAAAGCCGATGCTTCTCCATGAATAGTCAAAGTATAAGTATCTGATTGATAAGCAACACCCGGATCAATATTTCCTTTCTTTGTCAAAACACTAGCACAATACCCTCCTGCTTTTGGAAAAGTATTCTTCCTTACCTCTTCCTGAACTTCAAACATTTCCTCACACGTTTTGCTATCAATCTCGTAAACTTCTTTACCCTTAACTATTTTCTTTTTCATAACAAAAAATCCTAAAAGCTTAAATTATTTACATTATTATAAACCAGCTTCTCCCCTTCTCCCACTATCTCATATTTATCACCAATTACCTTCACTGCTTGTTTATCTGTCAAACTAACAACCGGATAATTCACTTCTTTTACTCTTTTCCTCAGAGCGTCCAAATGTTGAGGAAGTATATGTGGGGAAACTGCAAAAGGAACAATACCTAATCCTTTTGAATCTTTTAATCCCACAATGTCTTTATCAGGATACTCTCCAACATCCTGCCACAACGCACTTTTAATATCTGGTCCTACCAAAATACTACCCGCACTTACCCCAACATATATTTTCCCTTTATCCAAAAACTCTATCAAGACTTTATCAAACCCGCTTTTTCTTACCAAATCTAAAAGATAAAAAGTATTTCCACCCTCAACAAATACCGCATCAAATCCATCAATCTTTTCCCTAAGAGAATTTTCACTTTCTTGTTTTAAATCAATCTCTCCAAGCAAAAAACCCATATCCTCAATTAATCTTTTATCTTCTTCTATATATGCTTTATCAGACTCCACATCCCCAGCATTTGCAATAAAAACAATTTTAGTATCTTCTGGTTTTTTTAAAATCATTTCAACAAAATACTCTCTTACCTCCGACACGAGCCCTTCTGATGTTAAAAACAACTTCCTCATCCTTCTCAATTATTAGTTAAATTTTGTAACTAAACGCTAGACGCTAACCAACTAAACGCTAACTGCTTCCCTGTTCTGTTCAATATTGTAAAACCTAATTCTATCTCCCCTAAACAATAGCTCTTTCTCTCCCACCGGACCGTTTCTGTGTTTTGCTATATTTATCTTAACAATCCTTTGAGATGTAAATTCCTCCTGATCTGAATATAAAAACATAACCACATCAGCATCTTGTTCTATTGCACCAGACTCTCTGAGATCTGCAAGCTGTGGTCTCCTTTCTCCCCTATGCTCTACCGCACGGGAAAGCTGGGATACTGCCAAAACAGGAATTTTAAGCTCACGCGCTAAATTTTTAAGGTTTTGTGAAATATAGGTTACCTCCTGAACTCTGTTTTCAAGCTTTTTTCCCGGATTTGCAAGCTGCAAATAATCAACTATTAAAAGCCTAATATTATGTTCAAGCTGCAATCTCCTTGCTTTTGTTCTCATCTCAGGTATCGTTAGACCTGGAGTATCATCTATAAAAATTGGTGCCTCCGCAAGTTCCCCCATTGCCTGCGATAGCTTTTCAAAATCCTCATCTGAAAGTCTTCCAGTCTTAAGCTTCCAGGCATCAATATCTGACTGACTCACAAGCAATCTGTCAACCAATTCTTCTTTGCTCATTTCCAAAGAAAAAATTCCAACTGGATATTTTTTTACAACAGTAACATGTTGAGCTATGTTTATAACAAAAGCTGTTTTTCCTTGCCCTGGACGGGCTGCTAAAATAAGTAAATTTGAATCCTGAAAACCTGAAAGTAAAAAGTCTAAATCCACAAAACCTGTTTCAATTCCTCTCAAGCCCTCACCTCTTTTATGTAATTCGTCAAGCCTATCAAAGCTTTCTGCCAAAGTATCTTTAATATGAATAAATCCCTGCCGCACATGCTCTTGAGATATCTTAAAAATATTCTGTTCCGCTTTATCTAAAATTTCATTAGCTTCTTTATCTTCCTGAAAAGCCATATCAGTAACATCTGCACCAATACTAATAAGACTTCTTCTCACATGCTTCTCTCTTATTATATGGCTATAGTATTCAACGTTTGCCGCAGTAGGAACAGCATTGGCAAGAGAAGTAAGGTAGGATGATCCTCCAACCTTATCATAAAGCTTTTTCTTTTTTAAAACACTGGTCAAGGTTAGCAAATCAACTGGCTTACGTTCTTCTGCTAAAGAAAACATTGCCTCATAAACATCTTTATTTATTTCACTATAAAAATATTCCGGCATTAAAATCCCAGAGACAGTAGACATTGCCTCTCTATCAATTAAAAGAGCTCCAAGAACTGCCTGCTCTGCTTCATCATCATGTGGGGGAATACGGGTAACTACCATATTATTAAGTTAATAGTTCAAAGTGAAAAGTTCAAAGTTACAACTCAAAGTTAATAATTTTGAATTTTAAATTGTAATTTTGTACTTCGACATTGCTCAGTGCAATGGTGAGCGTTAGTCGAATCCATTGCATTTTGAATTTTAAATTATGGACAATTAACTCATGCAACGCAAAGAAGCAATTAATTAACAAACTTCTATTTCGACAAAACTACTATAAATCCCTGAATCTCGTCTTTTTTCTTGAGGTTTACTTTTGGAATCCTTTTAAGATTAGCGTCATTTAACGCAATATTTTCTTCTTTTCCATACAATACAATATTGGACGAGGAAAAGTTGGAAAGGTCACCTTCTTCAAGTTTTTCTACTGCCTTAATTATAACTGCCGTATAATCTCCTTCTTCAACTTTCTTTGCAGATTTTGAAGTTAAAAGCAAGACATTAGAATCTTCATCTATTTTATAAATTAGATTATCATTGTCAGAAGATACTCTAAAGTGTACTCCACCAACCTCATATTCTCCTGGACCTTCTACAACAAGCTTGCCTTCTGTATTGGCCATACTTGTTCTTGATTCACTACGTGTAGTATAAATAAACACATCACCTTCTGCCTTTTCATCAGGATCCGTAACTACAGAAATCTTTTTACCTTTGATCCTTATACTCTCATCATTTATTCTTATAATCTCCATACAATAACGTTAATAACCCAATAAACAAATAACCCAATAAACAAATCAATTCCCAAATAATTTTAATCAATAATTATTATTCTTATTAGCTTATTTGTTTATTTGTATATTGGTTTATTCTAATTATTAATTAGTGTTATCCTAACACAAAAACCATTTTCTTGACAAGTAGATCTTTTTACACTATCATATGGACACACAATGGAAAGACTACCCACTATAGTTAAAATCTCACGGATAAATTATCCGTGTAAATCCCAAAGGTAGCCTTAAGGATCTCACAGATAAAAAAATCCGTGGAATCAAAAAACTATACCAAAAACTTTGGTTTTTATTAGTATGAAAGAAAGAATAGTAATTGCATTTATCGCACTAACCATTGGTCTTTCCCTAACAACTATTGGCTTTTTCCTCTACCAATCAACAAAAACTATCTCTGAAAAAGAAACAAAAACAATAGCTCAAGACATTCCCACTCCCACACCAAAAGACACAAGCTACTTAACAATCTCTGAACCAAAAAATGAAGACATAACAAATAAAAGAGTCATTCATGTAAAAGGAAAAACAAATTCTGAAAACGTAATCATAGTTTCAACAAACCAAGAGGATGTAGTTGCTTATCCAAGCTCAGAAGGACAATTCTCTCTAAGTATCACAATTGACGCAGGAAGTAATAAATTAATAACACGCAGCATTTCACCACAAGGCTTTGAAAAAATAGATGAACGGGTAATAACTTTTTCAACAGAAGAATTCTAAAATCTAAGATATGAAAAAAAATATACTTTCTATAATACTTATATTAATATTTATCTTATTCTCCAACAATAACTCAAAAGCTGTTTCAGACACATCAAAAAAACCCACAACAACCGTAAAACCAACAATTTCCCAATTTGAGTCAGAAAATTCAGAAATTGAAAGAATTCAAAAAATTAAAGAAATGGTGGCCTCAAAAGTTGCAGAATTAAACCTGGTCGAAAAAAAAGGAATACTAGGAAAAGTCTCAGAGGCCACTAATACAAAAATAGTTATAGAAAACAAAAATAAAAAGGAAAAAAGAATTATTGACATTGATGAATTAACTAAATTTGAAGAATCAAAATCAAATCAAGACTTTGGTATTTCAGACATAAAAAGTGGAGATGAACTTTCTTTTGTTGGTCTTTATAACAAAGATACAAAACGGCTTCTTGCAAGACATGTTGCAAGAATAAAATCTGTCCCAGCATACATTGAAGGAATTGTTTTAGATAAAAATACCGGAGAATACACATTTCAAGTAATAGATTCCATAGGAAATATAAAAACAATAGAAGTAGAAACATCTACCAAAACTCAAACATTGGAGAAAAAAAATCAATCTTTACAAAAATCTGGTTATTCAAAAATTGAAACTGAACAAAGAATTTTTATAGCAGGCTTTAAAGATCTAAAAGACAGTAATATTATTATTGCATCAAGAATTATTCAATTTAAAGACTTACCTCCATCACCAGAAATGATAAAACAAAAAGATATAACATCCATTGAATCAGAAATCCAAGCATCCACCGGCAGCGGAAAAAAACTCACCCCCATCATCAAAAAATAACCACTACGATCGCCACCTGGAAGGTGGAACAGCCTCGCCACCCAAATATCCCAATCCAGAAAAAACCCAAATCTTTATTTCCACGTATTGATACACGGAAACATTGATTAAAACCAAAATACTTAATACTTAATACTTAATACTTAATACCTCCCTTGTATATGCTATTGCTTCTCCCTTATCAACATCGGCAAAAGTGAAAGAATTGCACCTGACATAAACGCCATCCAAAAAGGCAAACCTATAAAAATAAAGATTACAAAAAAAGACAATGAAATAATATGTCCTATTGCATAAGATGCCTCTCTAAATGCAATATATTTTGCCTTATCCACACCTTCACCGTCTGCACTCTTATATGCAAACGCATCAATCGGCAAATAAAACAAATTAACAAATATTCTATAAAACATATCTAAAATAAAAATACCAACCGGAGCCTGAAAAAGAGTTTTGCCAATCCAGGTCAACGACACCACCCCAGATCCATACCTTTCAAGCTTTTGACTTGAAAACCTATCACACAAACCACCCACAATAAATGCTATAACTCCTGAAAATAAAATTATAAGCGAGAAAAAAATACCAGTTACAAGAAAATCTTTAAACAAAAAATACATAAAAATCGGCCATATTATAGAGTAAACAATAGATTCTCCTCCTATACCCACAAAACTTAAAAATTCTCTTTTCCTTGCTTTAGCCTCCCTAAACATACCAAGTAAACTAACGGTATTCAGTCTTTCAAAATCCTTCATAAACAAAAGCATCATAAAAGAAATAGCTATAATCATAGCTGACACAACAAAAAGGACAGGAAAGCCAAAATAAGTTATCACTAACCCTCCGATAAAAGGAGCCGTAAGCCCGGCAGATATTCCCAAAAACTGCATTGATCCAATCTCCTTACCAAATCTTTTCATCTCTCCAACCTCAATAAAAAATATATGATAAGAAACCCACCAAAAAGTAGCCGCCAAAGTTAAAACAAAAAAAACAGGAACCATAGATCCTAAATCCACAACATTATTCACAAGAACAAGAAAAAAAGCTAAAGAAAATTGTCCCATCAAAAACCCAAACCTTATTCCTAATTTTGAATTGACTAAAGCAACAATTGGTTGAAATAAAATATTTGTAACAAAATGTAGAATGTAAAATATACCCAAAAGCATCAAAGCCTCATCCTGTGCCAAACCCCTACCCTCCATAAACTTTAATAAATATATAGGTAAAAACAGACTCATTAAAGACAAAACAAAGGTCCTAAGAGTAGCTACGGAATATAAAACAGAAAGATATTCGCTCTTGTGATGTGGAAGATGGAAAAGTTTTTGATAAGTCCTCACAGAATAGATTATATAAATAAATCGCGGAGATATTCAATCAGTATAAATTAACCTAACTAACCTAATTTCTAAAAAAATCCAAATGACAAAACCCAAATGTCAAATTAAATCCGAATTTCCAAAATCCAAACTTTTTGGTATTTGAGCTTTGGGTTTGATTTGTCATTTGAACTTTGAACTTTGGATTTTTACCATTGGTGATTATTTAGAAACTAGAATAATTAGGTTAATTAGAAATTTTATCTATATCTTTTTGAGGACTTTCGTTCCTTTCTTATCATCTTTAAGAATGTATCCCATTTTCTCAATTTTATTCCTTAATTGATCAGCCAATCCAAACTTTTTTTGTTTCCTCAAAATCTCTCTTTGCTTAACAAGCTGCATAATTTCCTCAGGAATATTTTTTGACGCTTGAGCGTGCTCACGGATTTTCAAACCAAAAACCTGATCCATTTCATAAAGTGTGGCCGCTTTTATTTTCTCACTCTCTTTTGATCTTAAAAGTTCCCACATTACAGAAATGGCCTCAGGCATATTCAAATCATTATTCACTGCATCCAAAAAACTATGTCCATAATCAACACTCACGCCTTCTGCTTCTTCCGGTAAGGCCGATGCAATTTCATACAGTCTATCCAGCGCAGATTGAGCAGATTCCAAACCTTTCCAGGTGAAATTTATAGGAGCTCTATAATGAGTAAGAAGCGTTAAATATCTATAAGCAAGTGCGTCAAAACCTTTTTTGACAACATCATCAATAGTATAAAAGTTTTTTTTAGACTTGGACATCTTTTCTCCATCAACCAAAAGCCACCCATGATGCACCCAATATTTTACAAACTCTTTTCCACTTGCCGCTTCAGACTGCGCAATTTCATTTGTATGATGAACAGGAACATGATCTATCCCACCGGTATGAATATCTAAAGTTTCACCTAAATAGGTCATAGCTATCGCAGAACATTCTATATGCCATCCAGGAAAACCCTCTCCCCATGGGGAACTCCATCTCATAATATGATTAGCAAAACGGCCGCAGGCCTTAAACCACAAAGCAAAATCAGCCGGATTTCTCTTCCCTGGATCAACAACAACCTCTTTTCTTACACCTATCTCTTTTTCTTCTAACTTCTGACCTGAAAGCTTAGTGTACTCAGGAAACTTTGCAACGTCAAAATAAATTGCCTGATCAGTTATATACGCAAAACCCTTACCCAACAGTTTTTCAATTAACTCAACCTGCTCCTTAATATGTTCTGTAACTCTTGCAACAACATCAGGTCTTTGAACATTTACAACATCTGTTGACTTAAAAAAATACGCTTCAAAAAAACGTGCCAGATCTATTGGCTCCATTCTTTTTTCTCTTGCCATTTTCTCAATCTTATCTTCCCCCTCATCTGCATCAGACACCAAATGGCCAACATCTGTCACATTCATTATATGTTTTACCTCATATCCGTTAATTTTCAGAACTCTTTTTAAGATATCATCACCTATATATTTCCTAAGATTACCTATATGAACATAATTATAAACAGTGGGACCACAAGTATACAGCCCTACACAGGGCGCATCTAAAGGCTTAAACTCCTGAATATCACGGGTTAAAGTATTGTATAGTTTCATATTAGAATTGTACCAAAATGAGATCCGATATGAAAGCAGACATTAAAATTGACCTAATTGACCTAAAAAAAGTTAAAAGTGCAAAGTGCAAAGTTAAAAGTTACAGTTATCAATTTAAAGTTTAATAACTTATAATTTTTAATTTTGACCAGCAATTTTGTACTTCGGCATTGCTCAGTACAATGGTGAGCATTAGTCGAATCCATTACATTTTGAATTTTGAATCCGATTGAATCGGATTTGAACTTTGAATTAAATAGTATTAGGATTTGTTTAGGGTAATTAGGTTAATTAGAGCAATTAGAATAATTAAACAACTATTTTAGTAACTCCATCATTGCTTTCTGAACTTGATTATCAAAACCCAAAGGATCCTTCTTGAAACTGTCGCCATCAAATTCAACTTTTACATCCGGTTCGAGTCCCTTTTTATCAACCCATATCCCATTTGGAGTAAGCCATTTTGCAACCGAAATATGAACACTTGCACCACTATCAACATCCGTTGCTTCTTGAATCGTTCCCTTACCAAATGTTTTCTCTCCAACAAGCTTTATTTTTCTATGATCCCTTAGTGCACCTGCTACAATTTCAGAAGCAGAAGCTGATCCTCTATTCACAAGAACTACCAAAGGATAATCCGTAAATACACCCCGCCTCACAACACTCATTTCATATCTGTCTCCACTTGAATTTTCTTGTATAACCACATTCCCATTCTTAAGAAATTCAGACGCTATAAAAACAGCATCCTTAAGATATCCACCTGGATTATTTCTAACATCAAGAATTATTCCTTTAAAATTAGTCTGTTTTTTTATGTCTTGGGAAAGAGAGCTTATCAACAACACCCACTCATTATTAGTTTTATCACCAAATTGAGAAAGTCTTATATAAGCAACACTCGCATTCTGATCCTTAACTTTTGATCCTAAAACAGAACCTTCATCAACTCTCTCACATTTATCTTCATTACATTTAACATTTTTTACCCAACCTGTCACACTTTTTACAACGATCACATCTCTTACTATTGAAACATCAACAGAATCCTTCTGTTTCTCATGTAAAATACCCAAATTAACCTTACTTCCTTTAGGTCCTCTTATATTTTCAACCGCCTGAGCCAGTGTCCAACCGGAAGTATCTTTTCCATCAACCTTCACAATTATATCTCCTGCTCTTATCCCAGCTTTGTAAGCTGGAGAATTATCCAACGGAGAAACAACAGTTACCCTATTATCATTTGACATCCCTAGCTCAGCCCCTATTCCACTAAATTCACCAGCAAGCTGTGTTTTAAAAGACGTATTTTCCTTTGGTGGAAAAAAAGAAGTATAAGGATCCTCAAGGCTCCCAAGCATCCCGGAAATTGCTCCATAGGTTAGCTTCTGAGGATCTATCTTGCCTTTATCGTAATATTTACTATTAACCTTATCCAATACATCATAAAAAAGGCTCATATCTAATCTACCACCGTCTGGAGGATTTTTAGAATCTATAATTGCAATTGGCTTATAATTTTTCCATTGAAGACCTATATTGTTAGTTCCATAAAAATAACCCAAAATGCTTGATATTAAAATTAATGCAACAACCTGGAAGAATGTTAAAGTAATTTTTCTGCTCATTATTAAAAGCTTATGGAGCTATTCAGGCTTCACTACAAAGGGGAGAAGACCAAGATGCCTTGCCCTTTTAACAGCGCTTGTTAATTTCCTCTGATCAGAAGCACACAAACCCGTTCTTGTTCTTGATAAAATCTTTCCTCTTTCACTTATAAACTTAGAAAGAATTTCAGGTTCCAAAAAATTTGGTTCCTTCTTTTCTTTATCAAAAAAACACTCTTTTTTTACTTCTCTTTTTTTGGATCTTCTTGATCTATTTGGTCTATTTTCTGCCATATTCAAATTATTGTTTAATTTTTAATTCTAAATTTTTAATTTTAAATCAAATCTAAAATTTTAAAATTTAAACATTCGGTCCGATTTAATCGGAATTCATTAAAAATTTAAAATTTAAAATTATTAGAATGGTATATCCTCTGGATTTACATCTTCCTCAGTCTTTTCCGGCTTATCTGCCGGTCCTCTTCTGCTCTTTTTTGAAACTGAATGATCCTCTCCTTCACCAGAAACCCCTTCTTCATTAGACTGTTTTAACTCAACAACTCCACCCGTCTGTTGCCCTAAATCTCCCCCATCTTTTGCAAAATCCCGTCTACTATCAAGAATTATCATATCATCAATCACAACCTCTGTTGTTGTCTTCTGAGTACCATCTTGTGCCGTCCAAGTTCTAGTTGAAAGTCTACCTTCAACATAAACTTTTCTTCCTTTAGAAAGAAGCTGTGAACAAAGCTCTGCAAGTTTATTCCAAGCAACAATTCTATGAAATTCTGCCTCCTCTCTACTTTCTCCACTCTCCATCGTCCACTTTCTATTTGTCGCCAAACCAAAAGTGCAGACAGCCGTTCCTTGAGGAGTATATCTCAATTCTGGATCTCTTGTTAAATTTCCTATTAATTGTACTCTATTCAAACTTCTCGCCATATTTTAGCACGTGGCACGTAGCACGTGGCACGTAGTCATTTAGTTTCTTAAATTATTTAAATCACACGCTACATGCTAAAGGCTACCCGCCCAAACTAATCTCTTATCAATAAGTGTCTTAATACACTATTCTGCATCAAAATTCTCTTCTCTAGATCTCCTTCTACCCTTTCCGAACTAAATCTAATCATAACATAATCCCCTTTTTTCTCATGCTTTATTGTATAGGCAAACTTTTTTTCTCCTATCTCCTCTACTTTTTCTTCAGATATCTTGCCTGCCCACTTTTTAACATCATCTAAAAGTTTTTGTTTTTCTTCCTTTTTTATATCACTTTTAAGAACTAGTATCAATCTGTATTTTCTCATAATAATTCCATCTTAAATATGGCAAAATCAATTCATAATCATACTAAAGAGCAGTCTAAAATACAAGAGCCAAATTAACTTAATCTACAAACTCTAACTTCATCATTGAGATCATAATTTAATCATTCTAATCATCCTTAAGAAAAATCTCAAAATTCAAATCTCAACTCCTATTAAATCGGAGTCAAATCGCAAAACTAAAACTTAAATCTAAAAACTTTAAAAATATTGTCTTTTTACTTTTAACTAGGTTTTGATATTTGATCTTTGATTTTTGATCTGTCATTATATGGTTAAATGCATAATTCAAAACTTATCCGGAAATTTTCAAAACCACCCTACCCTATAATTTTAGTAGTTTCATTTTACTTACTCTGGACATCATTCTGGCTCAACATATTCAATAACAATTCAAGCCCTATTCCCAAAAAAACATTAATAGAAGCCCCAATTCCAAAAAGTTTTTCAGCACCAAATACTCAAACCATAACTAATAACCACAGCAAAAAAAATTTAACATTAAAAGCCACCCCTTCAATTGAAAAAAAAGAAAGTCAGGAAATTATCCCATTATCATTTAAAATTAACCTTCCCTCAAGGAAACAAGTATATAATCTAAGCTGTGAGTTTGCAGCATCAGCGGCTATTATTTACTATTTTTCCAACTTTCCTGACTTTAGTCCCCAAAATGAACTAAGCGCAGAAAAAACACTCATTTCTCAAGTTCCTCAATCAGAAAACCCAAATATTGGAATCAGAATGGGAGCACTCTCTCCAAGCAAAAATATGCTCTACACCAATCTTAACCAAGTCTTTGGAGGAACCGAATACTATGGAGTCCATGCTGGTCCCCTAATTGATCTATTCTCAAATTACAACTTGAATGCCGTGCCAATTTATGCAAATCAAGAGCTTTCCGCAAAAATAAAAAAGGCTATTTCTTCAAAGCATCTCATCATTGCCTGGATACACTCTTCTAGATATAACAGCATTGCAGAAGTCATCCTTTCCTACGCAAATGCTATTCCTCTAGTTCCAGGAGAACATAGTGTAGTCATCAATGGCTATGATCAAAACGGCGCCTACTATCTTGATCCTGCAGACGGAAAAGAAAAATATGTTGATTTTGAAACTCTTACCAATCTTTCCAAAAACTTTCCAATACCATTTCTAGAAGTTTATCCAAGTCTTGAAGAGAATTCTATTTCTTCTTTTAGACCAAGTTACCCAATTGACAAACAAACAGGACTAGACAGAAGACTATTTTCAATTAAAATTGAAAATGCATCACAAAAAACAGGAGAAGCTACAAAATTTGGAGTTGTATTAAAAATGTTTGACTACAACATAAAATCAATAGAAAATTCAACTGACCTTAACACAAATGGCTTAATAATCAAAACAAAACCTGAAAAAAGAGACTTCATATATCTTCTTAAAAAAGATCTAGAATTTGCATCCCTACCACTCCCATCAATAATCGAATATAATCTTGATAAAAACGAACCCTTCGACGCTATCCTAATTGTGGGAAATTAATTCCAATTTATAATTTAAACCATCTGCTACCCGCCACGTGCTACGCGCAATCTGGCTTCAAAGAAGCATTGACAGGCACAAATCTTTATATTAAACTTATCATTATGAAAAAGCTTTTAGTTTTGCTTTTCTTTCTACTTTTAATATCTACTGTCTGGGAAAGTTTATCAAGAATCTTACCCTCAATTAACAATCAATTCAATAAAATTTCTGAAGAAAAAAATAACACTTCTCAAGAAACCATTAATATTGTTTTAGAGGAATCTGTTGTTACAAAAGTAGTCAAAGATGTTGGGCCATCCGTAGTAACTATTGGAGCAGAAAATTCAATCAATACAGAAAAGGATATGCAGATTGGCCCCTTTTCAGTTTTTTTCGACCAACCCCTTGAAGAACCATTAAATGACACAATCAAAGAGGAATATATAGGCTCAGGCTTTATTATCAAATCTAATGGTCTTATAGTCACAAACAAACACGTTATCTCAGACAAAACACTTAAATATTTGGTAATTGACCACAAGGGTGATAAATATAAAGTTGAAAAAATATACCAGGACCCATTGAATGATATTGCAATCCTAAAAGTTAAAAACCCTCCATCATCAGGCTTTAAAACCATAGAACTTGGAAATTCTTCAAATCTTCAAGTGGGACAATATGCTATTGCAATCGGAACTGCTCTTGGTGAATTTAGAAACACGGTTACAACAGGAGTAATATCCGGACTTGGAAGAGGAGTAACTGCCGGAAACGCATTTCAGGGATACGTTGAAAGACTTGACAACGTTATCCAAACAGATGCCGCCATAAATCCCGGAAACTCAGGAGGTCCCCTTCTTAACTCAAAAGGTCAGGCTATCGGAATAAACACGGCTGTAGCAAGAGATGGTCAAAATATTGGTTTCGCAATTCCTATAAACATCGTTAAAGACTCACTTAAAAACTTTGAGGAAACAGGAGAATTTAACAGGCCGTTTTTAGGAGTACATTATGATATGATTAACAAACGGGCCGCTCTTTTAAATGATGTTCCCGAAGGGGCCTATATCCTGGAAGTTATAAAAAAAACATCGGCTGAAAAAGCAGGAGTAAAAAAAGGAGATATAATTATTAAAATTGACGGGAAAAAAGTTACAGAATCAACAAGAGGACTTGCTGGACTCATCTCGGGCAAAAAAATTGGCGATACCATTAACATATCTCTCTATAGAGATGATAAAATAATAGACATCAAGGCAGTTTTACAACAAGCGCCTGAAGAGTAACAGAAAAAATTTTTAATTTTAAATTTCAAATTAATCAAATCATGTCAGATTCAGGAAGTATTTTATCAAGAGTTGGAGCAGAACTCTTAGAGACTACAAAAAAAATCACACAAGAGGTTGTCAAAACTCCCTTAGAACTTGTTAAGACCGTCGGAGAACAATTGTCAGATCAGGAACTTGTACAGCGGCAAAAACAAGACAAGGCCCAAACAGAACAAAAACTCGCTCAGGCCCGGAACAAACTACACGGAGAAATAAATTCCGCTCCTCCACAAAAACCATCAGAAGAATTCCACACAGACAAAAGAGAACAAAGAACAGGAATATCTGAATTTGAAGCCCCAAAAACATCCCAACCACAATCATCTCCCCCCCCGCACATTAGAAGAGGGACAAAAGAAACAGGAAAAATGAAAGGCTAAGACCAATAAGACATCGGGGAAAACTTACAAAACTACTAAATTATTCTTTATCTGGAGCAGAAGTTATAGAAGGAACTACTACACTAGACATTTCAAGATCACCATTACCACCTTCAAGTTTTTTAAGCTCAGCTACTATTCTTTCCATTTCTTTCACTTTCAATTCTTTTTGTTGCTGCACCTTTTCCTCTTCTATTTTCAATCTTTCTGAATAATTTTTTTCTTCTTTACCTCCTTTTATACTACCTCCAACTGTACTCTTTTTATCTTTTTGCATCTTTTCCATTATATTAATTTTAGCCATCTCAAGAGCTTGCTTTAATCTTAAAGTAGAAACAGAAACATCATCTATGCCATCTGCTAATATCTCATTTAAATCATTATTTACTTCTTGCTCAAACCTCCAATGCGGCAAATAATCTCCCACTCTTACTTTTTCCTCAAAAAGATTTTGCCTTACAGCTCTCACCCTAAGTGCAACATTATTATTTGCTCTGGATTCAAAAACACCTAATACTTCTCTTTTTTCCTTGATTGAATCATTCAGCTCACTTGCTAAAACCTCTGTATCTCTTCCTCTAAGTTTTACATTTTCAAGTTCTTTTGCAGCCAAAGAAATATTATTAGAAACATCGTCCAAAGCCACATTTAATGCTTCATCATTTCCGTTCACAGCTTCAGCCCTAACCTCTGCAAGCCTTTCTCCTGCAATCTGCTCATAAACTTTTGCTCTTTCCTCTGGCTTAAGAGCCAAAGAAATCCTAACATTTTGCTTTAATTTATCTAGAAAATACAGTGGACTGCTTGGGAGAATTAATCCTGGACCATATGAAACCTCAGGCATTGTTGAACTCTCAGATGAAATACCTAAAATTCTTTTTGCGGGATGTTCACTGTAGGCATAGGAAGAAGAACTAGACAAAACAATAACAACCAATAAAGGAATAGCTAAATAAAATTTCCTCATCTATATCAGATTATCCAACTCTCCCCATTTTGTCAAGCAGTGAAATTAATTTCTGCGAAGACCCCGCATAAGCCGTGCAGCTTACCGTAAACAAAGTCAAAGGTAACTCCTTTCACAAAATTAAATAACATCTTTTACAGATATCGAGTTCAACACTTTCTCCATATATCTAATTCTTAACAAATCAAAAAACAATAAGACTGAATCTTTACTTAAAAACCTATCTACCACAAATTTAGCTTCTTCACCCTTTTTGTATAAATCCCTAGGAATTTTTTTCTCCAAAGGATCATCGTCTGACCCAACATAATCAAAACGCTCCTCTATTCTTACAAAAAGTTTTTTATCTTTGCCATAATTGACAACTCTTTCTCCTCTAATTGTAAGCCAACTGTGATAAAAACCCCCATCTCCAGCATAATCAATAATTCCTGAAAATTTAACGTCATTATGGTTATAAAAAGTAACAAAATTGTCTCGTTTGAATCTTCCTTGATACGCATTTTCATCATAAATCTCTAAACTATTCCACGGTTGATTATCTGGAATAAAATAGTAAGGATCTTTATAAGAAATCCAAATAAATCTTTTATTTGGTTCATTTTTTCCTGTTATATCATTATGATACTCTCCCAAACATCTAATTGTTGTGAATTTATGTTTTGGCGTCAAATTGAATTTTACAGGCAAATCCCCTAATTTTATATTATATAAATTAAAAACATTTTCTGAATTTATCTTACATTTACTATTTAGAAGTAATTGAAATTTGTTAGCTGGAAAATTCTTTTTATCAGGAACATTCTCTACTTTGGTTTGAACTAATTTCTTTTCAGGCTTAAACCAAGAATTTATCCATAAAGAAACAGCAAGTTCGATTAGGATTATAACAATAATGCCTACTCCTGCAATCTTAGTTTTCATATTCTTCTCAGATTATAACATCTAAAATTGTTTTACAATAATGACTCCTTACAGCCTCGCCACCCGAAGATCTAACCATTTTGTTATTAATTATTTGTTATAAGTTATAACTTGCCCCTCATTCGCTCATTCAAAATTAATAAATATAAATTCGCGCTTATAAATTCACGATTTATATAATGGTTCAGGAGTTTCCAAAATATTTGCTGAGCGAGCGTAAGTGAGTCGAAGCATTGTTTAGATTATTCCTTTGACTACGCTCAGGCAATAATTGCTTTATCAAATCCTGAACGGTTACCAATTTATCTCTTGACTTTACTGTAATAAAGTAGTATACTTTAGTATAATAAAGTGAAATTTGAAGTAAATAAGGATATAAGAGAACTTTTTAAAGCAATTCTTGCTCTCAAAACAGAAGATGAATGTAAAAGGTTTTTAAGAGATCTTTTGACAGAAAAAGAAATTAAAGAATTTGTAAACAGATGGAAAGTAGCAAGAATGTTGGATCAAAAAGTATCATATGAACAGATTGAAAAAGAAACAGGAATGAGTAGCACCACTATTGCTAGAATAAACAAATGGCTAACAAAAGGAATGGAAGGCTACAAACTCATTCTAAAAAGATTAAAAAAATAATTTAAGCATATGAAAACTATAAATAATGGCAAAGAATTAAATCATCATAACACCGTCCCTCAGGCGGTGTAAGTTTTGTGCCAAAATAAGTCTAAACTATACCCTACACCGCCGCTAAGGCGGTTTTTTGTTGACTTTAACTCAATATAACAGCTCAACAATCCAGATAAAAATTTAGCAAAGGAAAATTTTGGAAAAAAGGAGAAAATTATGAAAAAATATGAATTTTCAATAATTAGACCAGGAGGAAATGACACATTGCTAATTAAAGGCATTGTAAAAAAATCTTTACGCAAGCCCTTAAACAATCTTGCTATAAGTTTGCTACCAAACATAGAACAGGTTGGATTTTATGAATATGACCAAAAATCTGATACGGCAAGACTTGAAATGGCCGGTGGTGAATTCTGCGGAAACGCCCTCCGCTCTTTGGCATACATAATTTTAAACGGAAAAGTTGGGGAAAAGAAATTGAAAGCTTCAGGCACAAACATCTTATTAAAAGCTGGAATAAAAAAAGATAAAACTGCTTATGCACAAATGCCAATATTTAAAAATTTAAACTGCGTAAAGAAAGTAAGCAATAATCTTTGGTTAATAAACCTTAAAGGAATTTCTTTTTTGATTAAAAGAGTCTATAAAAAGTTACCTAAAAAATGTGCTAAGAGCTATGGGAAAGAATTGCTTCAAAAATTTGACTTATTAAACACTAAACCTGCATCAGGAGTCATTTTTGTCACAACAAACAACCTAAACATAGAAATTCAACCAATTGTCTGGGTGAAGCAAATCGAAACATTGTTTTATGAAACTGCCTGCGCTAGCGGAACTGCAGCAACAGGATTATGGAAATCTATACAGAAAAATGATTTAGAGCAAACATTTAAAGTGTTACAACCCAGCGGCCAAATAATCTCAGTCTATGTAAAAAGGAATAGAAAAAAACTCACAGATGTCATAATTGATGGTCCAATTAAAGTAATAAAACAAAAGAATTAAAAATATGGAAACAAGAACTTTTACACCACAATTTGAACAAAAATTAAAAAACGATGGATTTACACCATCTGAAATTTGTAAAGAAATTGCCAGTGGAAACAGGAACGGACAAAGTGGTCAAAATGCAAACACTGCAGAAATTCTGAGGGAATGGACAGGATATTCAAACAATGCAATAACCGAAGGAATTTGGAATAAGGAAAAAGATGAAATAGCACCTACAATAAAACAGGCAGCAATAACAATTCTTAAACCTTGGATATCACAAGACATTACTGAACTCCCGGACATTTCAGTAAAAGAAATCTCAAGAAAAACAAATCTCTCCCCAGAAAAGGTAATAAATATTTTATCCAAATACCCTATTTCATTTTCTCTTAACGGATTAACTATGCAATCTATAGTTTACACGCCAGAACTCCCCAAACAACCAGCAGTATTAGATATAAATCAAGCAAGAAGATTTGGAGTGTCTGCAAAAAGAGCAAGAAAAGAAGGAAGATACTTTTCAAGACCTCCAGGAGGAGGTCCGGCTCAAAAAGTTGATATAAAACCAAGTGCCGTTAATTCGGCAATTAGAAGAAATGCGCTTGAAAAAACCCAAATAAAATTCGTCTCTACTCAAGAAGCTGAAATTATGGGCTACGGAACTATGAAAGAATTAAATACTCCTCCAAAACCCGATCAAAAATATAAAAGTGTTGAAGAAATTATTTATACGGAAGCAGAAGGAACAAAAATAATGAAAGTGTTTGAGTGGTTCCAAAAAGTTGGTTTTGGAAAAGACTGGATTTATGGACAAAATGCTGCAAAATTTGCTGAAAACCTTGTCAAGCTTTCTCAAGGAAAACCTGTAGACTTCCTTATTTGGAATTGCATCGGGTTTAAATGGTTTAAGAACCAAAGAGGAGAAATGCCCACTTGTTCTATCAATAATAATCTTGATGCAGCAATAACATTGTATTTTTCACAAAGAATTCAGGAAATAGCCGAAGTTTTATCTTCCATCGGTAATCCTAATATAACCATTCTTATCCCAAGCAATGAAGCATTTGACAGCAGAGTTTGGAAATATCTTCAAAGTCAAGAAGAAAGGGAATGGATTATTAACTCTACGGCTACATTCCTGAAAGCAAAATTTAATTCGCTTATGCTGCCTTCAAATGCTTCAATTGACTTTCTCAGGTGGGATGAATACCTAAACAAAAACAATGCAACAAAAAAACCTCAAGAGTACTCCAAAGATGGAGAAACAGCAGTAAAATCATCGCCAAACATTAATAAAATCAAAAGGGAAGGACTAAAAAGCGGCAAAACATACTTTGCTCAAAATGGGATTACAAATATAGAAAATGATGTCCTTGAAGAAAGAGAATTAAAATATTATGGAGTATATGCGGGGGAAGGAGTATTTTTTGAAGAAATGCAGATGAGGGGAAACGGAATTGTAATCGTTAATTTTGAAGAAATGAGATGTTGTCAAATGGCTTATTTAGGATCACAAGGAAATCTAACCATTGTCACCCCTATAAAAAATAATGAAATGAGAAGATATTATCAATGGGAAGAAAGACAAATTGCAAAAAGAAAATGAAAAATATAACTTTATTCAAACAATTTAATTGCAATACTCCTGGATATGCAACTTGTGTGGTGCAAAATGGAAAAATAATTTTTGAGCAATGCATAGGACTATCAAACGTTGAGAGAAGCACTTCTATAACTCCCACTACTTCTTTTCGCTTGGCTTCATTAACTAAACCATTCACAGCAATGGCAATAATGATTTTAAAAGAGAAAGGTGAACTTAATTTCAACAACAATATTACAAAATTTATAGATCTTCCCAAATGGAACGAAAATATTACCGTTAGACAACTACTGACCCACACGTCCGGTATTCCGGATCACGAAAAACCTTTGTACAAAGTCATTAAAAACAATGAGGAACCAACCATGCATGATGCTTTAAATATCTTGAAGAATCAAACAAAAACATTATTTAAACCTGGAACCCAATTTTTATATAGCGATTCGGGCTATGTTATCTTGGCGTTAATAATTGAGAAAGTTTCAGGAATGAAATATTCTAGTTTTTTAACTACAAATATATTCTTACCTCTGAAATTGAATAATACTATTGTAATGGACGAAACAAAATCTTTTATCAAAAATAGGGCTTTAGGCTATAAAATAATAAACAAGTATTTTAAGTTGTTTGATTATGATCCTTTAAATTATATTATTGGAGACGAGGGAATATACTCTTCAATAAGAGATCTTTCTATCTGGCAGAACGTCTGGAATAAAGAACTACTGGTAAGTAGAAATACTTTAAGAGAGGCGTTATCTAATCAGGAATTGTCAAATGGAAATGTAGGGGAATGTGGTTTTAGCTGGTTTATCAGAAATTACAAGGGAAAGAAAATAATATTTCAAGATGGTTGTTGGGTAGGATTTAACAATATTATGCTAACAGAACAAAATAGTAATCGAACAGTGATACTACTATCAAATACCACCTGCTTCCCTACAGAAAAACAAAGAATTAAAACGGCAATTATGATATTAAATAAAAGCAATAGTTGCTCTAAACGCAAAAAGAATGATATTATATGAACAATATGATACAACCAAAAACACTAAAAGGTTTTAGGGATTTTTTACCAAAAGAAGCTCTTAAAAGACAATGGCTAAAAAATAAAATCATAGAAGTGTTTGAGCTTTGGGGATACGATCCCTTAGAAACCCCAACTCTTGAACCCTTAGAGATTTTTGCTGGTCAAATTGGAGAAGATGAGAAACTTTTCTATAAATTTAAAGATCAAGGCGGAAGAGATGTGGCTCTCCGCTATGACCAAACAGTACCGGCTTGCCGCGTAGTAGGACAATACTATCAACAAATTCCTATGCCCTTTAAAAGATATCAGATACAACCCGCCTTCAGAGCGGAAAACCCTCAAAGAGGCCGTTACAGAGAACTACTCCAATGTGACGCAGACATTTTTGGCGTAGAATCTCCATATGCTGACGCTGAGATAATTGCACTGTCTTTAGATATTTATAGACGCCTAGGTTTTAAACAAGCAAAAGTATTAATAAATGACAGAAGCTTACTAAAGGATTTACCCTACCCTGCAATAGTAGCAATCGACAAACTAAAAAAAGTTGGCAGAGAAGAAGTCATCAAGGAAATGGTAAGAAAAGGAATAGATGAAGAAATGGCGCAAAAGTATCTTGAAACAATTACAAATCTACAACCCAATGAAACAATTAAGGTTATTCTTGAATACTTAAAAAACGTAGGATTTGATGAAAATTGGTACACTTTCGATCCCACAATCGCCCGCTCATTCTCTTATTCCACAGGCCCCATCTGGGAAGTTGTTATTCCTGAATACACCGCAGGCTCTGTTCTGGGAGGAGAACGCTTTGACAAACTGGTTACCCAAGTTGCAGGAGTAAACATTCCAGGAACCGGCTTCGGATTAGGTTTTGACCGCACGCTTGAAGCAGCAGAACAGCTTGGATTAATCCCACAAATAAAAACAAAATCCCAAGTTTTAGTAACTATCTTTTCACCTGATTTATTCAAAAAATCACAAGAAACCTCAATAAAATTAAGGGAAAGTAATATTAATATAGAGCTTTATCCTGATCCAAACGCCAAACTTGAAAAGCAAATAAAATATGCAGACAAAAAAGGAATTCCATTTGTTGTAATAATCGGCCCTGAAGAAGCAGAAAAAAATAATGTAACTATAAAAAACCTAAAAACCAGAGAACAAAAAACCATTTCCCAAGATCCTAATCTAATTAAAAATTCTATATCTAAACCGCAAGAAGCCTAATCCCAGATATTACTAAAGGATGACTTATCCCTATAGTTATAAACATTAAAAACGTAATTAATATTACAATAGTAATAAAAAGTGAGCGTGTCATAGTTCTATATTATGCCCTATAATTAAAAAAGGTGTCAAAAAAAGGTAAGAAACCATATAAAATTTCTAATTGCTCTAATTATTCTAATTGACCTAAACAAATCCCAATATTCTAAAGCTCAAAATTCAAACCTTCGTCATGAGCTCAGGTCGAAAGAATTCAAAGTGCCCGCCTGCAACGCGTTGCGCTAGCATTGCGGACAGGTAAAACTAAAACTTAAAGCTTAAAACTTTTTAATCCGATTTAATCGGATTTTACTTTTTAGCTTTTAGCTCATTTTTTTAAAAACATATCACCATTTACCTTGAATTTAACCTTTACATAAGGTATAATATTTAGTATGAAATCCAATATTCATCCTAAATACAACAAAAAAGCACAAGTTACTTGTTCTTGTGGAAATAGTTTTACAGTTGGATCCACCAAGGACTATATACGCGTGGAACTTTGCAGTGAATGTCATCCTTTTTACACAGGACAGCAAAAATTTGTTGACACCGCCTCAAGAATTGAAAAATTCCAGAAAAAAATTGCCTTAGCTCAACCTAAAAAAGAAAAAAAGGAAGAAAAAAAGGAAGAACAAAAGCCTCTGACCCTGCGCGAGATGCTCCAGGCAACAAAAAAATAATTGTCGCGAATGAGCGAATACTATATATACCACAACACCTATGGATAAGAATTTGATTCTTTCACAAATATATGATCTTGATTATAAAATTTCAGAGGCTGAAAAACTATTGTCAGACCCTGAATTAGGTATGTTGGCAAAAGAAGAAATAAATAATCTTAAAAAACAAAGGGAAGAACTACAAAACACTCTAGGAAATACAGAAGAACCCAAAAAACCCAAAGAAAAATCAGATTCTCAAGATCTTGATAGAAAAAACGCCATTATTGAAGTTAAGGGTGCAGCCGGCGGAGATGAGGCAAAAAATTGGGCAAGAGAGCTTATGAGAATGTATCTAAGATTCGCAGAAAGAAAAAATTTGAGAACAGAAACTTTAGACGAATGGGCAATTAAAATTTGTACCCACAATGCATTTGGTATATATAAATATGAGGCAGGAGTTCATAGAGTTCAAAGAATTCCAGAAACTGAAAAAAGAGGAAGAGTACATACTTCCACCGCAGTCGTATCTGTCCTACCAGAACTTGAAGATTTTGATCTTCACATAAGACCTGAAGATATTGATTTTGAAGCTTTTAGAAGCGGCGGCCATGGAGGCCAAAATGTAAACAAAGTGTCAACGGCGGTAAGATTAAAACACATTCCAACAGGAATAGTTGTAACCTGCCAAACAGAAAGACAACAAAACCAAAATAGGGAAAATGCACTAAAAATGCTGCGTGCAAAAATTTGGGAAATTGAAATTGAAAAAAGACACGGAGAACTATCAGAGCTAAAATCAACTCAAGTTGGAAAAGGCATGAGGGCAGAAAAAATTAGAACTTATAACTTTCCTCAAAGCAGGATAACAGATCACAGAATTGGAAAATCATGGCACAATCTAGAACAAATCCTTGATGGAGACCTAGACCAAATCTTTGAAGACCTAAAAAACAACCTAAATTAAATACTCTCCAACACTTCAATAACTTCTTTAAGACTTAATCTTGTTCTCTTTGCGCTTGGATCTTTTGTACTTCCATTAAGAAGCATTTTTTTTGAAACATGAAGAAACCAGCTTGCATCTGGATCCATTTTTCTGAACATCTCATACGCTTGCGTCAGATCAGCTTTAGGACTTTTTAAATCAGATATCGGGAACTCTATACCCGGTTCTATCCTTTCAGGCCATGCTTTAATTCTAACAGCACCACTACTTGGATCTTTTCTTGCCACTACCACATAACCCATTCTCTGCGAAAGCTCCAAAGTAACATCATTCACTGTTTCAATTCCCAAACCCTTTCCCCAACGGGTTTCAAATTCTATCCCTTTCTCCTCAATTTCTCTTTGCGCCCAAATCCTGTTTTCAAGTGTATGAAACACTGCATCTAGACACTTCGTCCCAAAATCTATACAACCCACGTCATTTTTTGGATACTGTAAACAAAAACCATCTATTACCCCAAAAAGCAGAAAATCATAAAGATAAGACTGCGGCTCCTTGTAATAAACCTGCTGAAAATGATCATCTATCAATGTATATCCTATTAATTTTTCAACCGCTTCAGTTTTAATTTTATCTGGTTTTAATTGCTCCGGAATAGTTTCTTTTATGTAATCAAAGGCCAAACTTGCAGCACAAACATTTTCATTCTTAAGATGGTGGTGATCAAATTTTCCAAGACCTGTATCTACGTGAATAACTTCAACTTCGCCAATTTTTTCAATTGGGCCATCTATCTCATTTCTACTATAACTACCTTCAAGTCTCTCTCCTGCTAAAACAAATTTCACCTCTGCCTCATTCCAGCCCGGTAAAAATTTCCTTATAACCCAAATAGAGGCGATCGCATCAAGATCAGGTGAAACGTGAGCAACAATAACTTTCATATCATTTAATTAACCTAATTAATCTAATTTCTAAGTACCCCAAACAAACCCCAATCGATTAAACCCAAACGACAAAATCCAAACCGTTACAAGTGTAAAGCGAAATCCTTCGACTTCGCTCAGGACAAGAGTGCAAAGCTCAAAACTAAAGTTTAAAACTTAAAGCTTTAACTTTTAGGTTGTAGTTCTTAGCTTTTAGCTTTAATTGTTTGAACTTTGGATTTATAGAGTTTCATCATTATTTAGAAATTAGGTTAATTAGAATAACTAGATCAATTTTATATCTTACACTTTTTTTCCCGCCTTGACAATATTGCAATATTTTATTTATGATAGATTTATGGCCGATAACAAACAGACACTAAATCCAGAACTTAAACAAATCTATGAAAGAGTAATGAACACTCCTGTTAAGCCTCCGACTTCATCTGCTCAACAATCTGATAAACAATCTTCACCCCAACCAAATCCTGCACCGGACGCCATACAAAATAACACAAACAGCACTGGACAAACACCTCCCCCACCACCCTCTCCAACTCCCCAAACTCAAACAATCTCCCCTTCCAATCCCACACAAACTGCTACCGGACAAAATCCAGTACCGACTACAGCTGGACAAAGTCCAGTACCGGCTGGTACTGGACAAGCAACACAAATGCAGGCAAGTATTGCTGTTGCCCCAGCAAAAACTGCACCTCAAACAGTTACTCCAATAACACCAAAACCTTTAACAAACACTGGAAATCCTATGGTTGTAATTAACGGACAACAGCAAACCTCTCAAAAAACAGATACAAAAACAGCTAAAAAGGGATCTAAAAAAACAATATTCATTGTCCTTGGAGTCTTATTTTTTATAGCTTACATAGTTTTCTGGCTAATCTTCTTTGGAATCATCAAAACCTCCATCTTCGGCCTCTAAAAATATGACTTCTATCCCATACACCTCGGAGGTGTCCTAGCTATGACACCTCGGTAAAGCTGAGTTTATCGTGAATTTGTAAAGTTTGTAGAGGTAAGACCTGAACAATACTCAACAATAAACACTTGGGAAAGAATTTAAAATCGACTTAATATTTAACTTTTGATTTTCTTGAGGAGTTGTTCAAAACTAAGCAATTCCATCTTATCCGAATCTCTCTTTTTCACCTCTATCTTATCCCCTGTTTTATCTGAAACCACCAACCTATATGGAATCCCTATCAAATCAGCATCCGCAAATTTTTGCCCCACTGAGACATCTTCTCTATCATCATACAAAACCTCCACACCCGCCTCAATTAACTTATTATAAATATCCTCAGCAAAACTTTTAACTTTTGAATTATAATTTTGAACTTTGAATTTTGAACTTTGAATTTGTATAAGGTGCACTTTATACGGTGCAACATTTTCCGGCCAAATTATTCCCCTGTCATCATGAAACAACTCTACTATTGTTCCAATTAGCCTTGTTACTCCAATTCCATAACTTCCCAAATATGGATATTGCTTTTCTCCTTTTACATCTGTATAGGTTATGTTCATTTTCTGACTGTAAGCTGTTCCAAATCTAAAAATATTACCAACCTCAATTGACCTTGCAACCTTAATTGTCCCTTCTTTACACTTTGGACAGTCTTCTCCTTCTTTAACTTTTGCAATCTCCTTATTTTCTGCAAAATCACAATTTTCACAATAATAAATAATATCTTCTCCTGTCTCACAAAAAGCTTGAAACTCATGAGTATGAGTATCTGTAAAAACTCCACCAGCCGCTTCAACAACCCGGACTTCTAAATCCACTTTTTTAAAAACCTCAAGATACGCCTTTGCAACATCCCAATAGTAATCATTTAATTCTTGTTCTGTTGTATGAACACTATATAAATCCTTCATTAAAAATTCCCTCCCTCTTAAAAGTCCAGATTTTGCCCTTAACTCATTTCTAAATTTTGTAGAGAAATGATAAATCTTAACAGGATAATCTTTGTAGGAAAATGCATGTTTTCTAACCAAATCAAGCATTATCTCCTCATGCGTAAAAGAAAGCGTATATTCCTTATCATTTTTCTTAAACTGATACATCACATCTTTTGCTGTTTCCCATCTTCCAGTTTCATTCCAGATTTCTTTTGGATGCAAAAGCGGCATTAAAACTTCTTGAGCACCGGTCTTATTCATTTCCTGACGGATAATTTCTTCAATCTTTTGCTCAACTTTTCTACCTAAAGGCAAAAGAGAATAGGATCCTGCCATTAATTTATCAACAAACCCGCCACGCATCAACAACTTAGCGTTTATGGAAACTTCATCAGCCGGTGCCTCCTTTATAGTCTTAGAAAATAATCTAGAATACCTCATAAAAATCGTAAATCTTAAATCGTAAATCGCAAAACTACATTTTTAAATCTAAAATCTATAATAGATTAATAGTTTTCATATTTGAGATGTAGATTTGAGATTTGACATTTGAGATTTAAGATATATATGTAGTATACGCATTACACACTCTTTTTTCAATTACAAATATCAAGCAATGAAGCAATGAAGCAATCTAACAATTAATTTTGCTTAACAAAGGTCTTGTCTGCAGTAACAACTGGTTCTTTCCCAACCTTACCATTATCATAGCTTTCCTCTCCTGCAAATGCTTTATTTATTTTCTCTTCCACCTCACGTGCCTTCTTTTCTCTCTCATCATCATCTCCCGTTGATACTGCTGATAAAAGCAAAGAAATCAGGTTTATAAGAACCTTTACAAGACTTGGCTTATCTTTGTCTTCCAGTTCTTTCTTCTTCTCCAAAATTTTTAACAATTGTTCAACAATTTTCAAAAGCTCCACATTCATATATTTTACGTATGCCAACTCATTCTCCAAGGCCTTTACTCTTTCTGCCAAAGGAGTGTTTTCGGCCGCTTTTGCTTCCAATTCTTCTTTTGTTCTCATCTCTTCACCTGAATGCGCATTATCCGGATCTTCTTTCCTAAACTGATACTCTCTTTTTGCTTCACTTGCCACCTCATCCATATCAATTCCCTCTCCTGTTTTTTGCTTTTTTAAAACTATCTCTCCCACAATCTGCTGATACAAAGGATCTCCTTCAGGAACCTCATCTATAATTCCAACTCTTTCTTTATCCAAATCAAACCCACCCTCAAGTGCCCCACCTTCTCTCAAATCTCTTCCTGGACCAAGCGACTCTTCCTCTCGGGGGTTGAGCCCCTTTCTTCTGTCCACCTGGGAGGAGTCGAGGTCGTTGCCTCGCCACCGTCCCAGGAGAACTTGGGGCTCAACCCCTGAAACTTCTTTACCATCTCTATTTTCCCTTACTTGCCTACCAAATTCTCCTCTTGCCAAAGCATCAAATGCTCCCCCTACGCCCCTCTCTGAAACTCTCTCAATCACTTTATCGGCAAAATTGCCCTTCTCTCTTTGACCAGATGACCTTATCCCAGACCGCACCGGAGGTGCCACTATGGACTCCTCCGGCGCAGTAGAACTCTCCCTACCTGAACCATATGTCCCCTGGGAGAAATTTGCTCCCGTACTTTGTACATTCGTCATTGTAGTTGTTGTACCTTCAAATTCGTTCATATTTATTTCTCCTTTGACCGCCGAAGTCCTTCGGGTCTAAAATCCTCAGGATCGAAGACTTTAGCGGAGACGGTCTTTCTCAAACAAACAAGATTTCTGTTTTAATGCTTTCAACGCCTTCTCAACGTTATTCCTTTTTATGTGTTTAGATGCTTTTGCTAATAATTTATGCTTTCTGTTTTCGTAATATACATTTACGTATTTTAAATACACATCCTGAGCTATTCTATGCCTACCTGCTAAAGCCTTAAGTTTCTCAACTATATCGCGCTCACTTACAAAAGGCATCATATCCACAAATTCTTTTGCAAATCCTTCAGAATAATCAATTGTAATTACTCCATTTTTAACTCCAATCATTACCTGCATCAACAAGTCCTTCTGAACTTCCTCCAATAATTTTTGTAGTTTCATATTTTTCCTTGCTGTAATTATTGTCATATTATTTATCCTCCTATGGTTTCGCCAATCTTTTCTTTTGTCTCTTGTCCTCTCTCCTCTGCTTCTTTTCTTTGATTTGCCGCTTCTTGAGCCAAAGTCAACTGCAACTCTAAATCCCTTGCCTCTTGCTCTTCTTTTTGCGCTAATAATTCCTCTTCGCGAACCTTCATTTGTGCTTCTTGAACAAAAACCTCTAGATTCTGACCTTCAAATTGTTTTGTATCAAATTTCTTTTCGCTCATATTTTTGTTTTATAAAAGTTTAATTCTGGTTAGAAGTTTACAGCTGAAATCGATTATCCGCTTGACATAATTCTCACCACAACCTAACAAACAAATTACAAATTTGACCCAGAAAATATATTTTGATATACTATGGGCCAATGAAAGAGGAACGAAACGAAACATTTTATCCTGATGGAATAATTTTGTCATCAGAACAAAGAAGTAATACTCCTCCGCCCAATGGTAAAGAGAAACTCCATACAGTACTTCCGATTGAAGGAGGCCTAAGACTAACAAGAAACCGTCTTAGAGAAAGTAATGTCCCTCTCCCTCTTATCCGATTAGTAATTGCCTCATTTGAATATCAACACCTTGTTGAATCACAAATCGGAGAAGAAAATCACCATAAAAATCGCTATTACAAAGAAATACTAGAAGTTTCAGCAGAATATCCTCTCAGAGGAGAAGACATTGTCCAAGCAGAAATATTAGCTTCAAGACTTTACACAGAATACAAACGCTGCATAGAAACAGGAAAATCTTATCTCCCCAGAAGAAAAAAAAGGGAAAACGGAAAAGGAAAAGAGCCGGAAAAAGAATTTATAGAAATTACAATACCTCCTACTGTCCAAGATATAGAACAACTGATTGCATACGCCAGAAAACATCTATCACACTCAATCCGCCATAATTCAGAAGAAGCACAAGAAAGACTTCAGCTGATACTTACATATGTTGAAACTCTCTATAGGAATAGAGCTCTAAAAAAAGAAGAAATTAAAGGAATAAATCCGGACCTAATAAAAAAAGAAGCAACAAGAGTTTTAAAAAGTTTCTGCGTACAAAACTGCGGATAGTATAATTTAAGCTCAAAAACAACAAATAAACTAAACACCTAAGGACGGACTGCTTTCGCAATAAGATCTGCAACAGACAAAATCTCAAGCTTCTCAAATTGTTTTTCTTTAGAAACTGAAATAGTATCTGTTACAAAAATTTTCTGAGCCTTTGATTCCTGCATCAACTTTACAGCATTTCCGGCAAATATAGGATGGGTTGCCATACCATAAATATTTTTTACACCTTTTTTATCAAGATACTCTATAGCCTCTGCCATTGTTGCGCCACCTGCTATCATATCATCAACTATAAAACACGTATCCTTAACCTCCCCCTCTATACCAACAATCTTCAATTTTCCTGTCTCCAAATCCCTATCCTTATCTATCACGGCATAACTTACTCCACCCAACTCTTCTGCTAAAATCTTTATCCTTCTTATTCCACCTCTGTCAGGAGAAATCAACAAAACATCCTTTAAATTTGATACAAGTTCTCTTATTTTCTCCGCAAAAACCGGTATTGCAGATATTCTCAAATGAGGAATTGAAAAAATCTCAGGAGTCTTAATAGAATGAGGATCAACAAGCATAATTTTATCCAAACCGTTCACTTCAACCATTCTTATAACCACCTCTAAAGGAACTCCTTCTCCACTTCTAAAAATATGGTCGGCCCGTGAATAAGCAAGATACGGCACTATCCCAAAAATATCTCTACATCCGCTCTCAATTAAAACATTAAGTGTCAAACAAAATTCTATAATATTATCATTAACAGGAATTGAAAGTGATTTAAGTATAAGGATATCTTTTTCACAGACATCTTCCAGGATTCTTATCCTTATCTCTCCATCAGCAAAAATATGAACATCAGGATAAAAAACCTCCATTCCCAACTTTTGGGCCACCTTTTCCGAAAGCTCTTTATTGCTTCGATCTCCAAAAAACATCATATTTTTCTATTTTTGATATTTGATCTCAATTCGCCCATTCCCTTAAAAATCATTTTTTTTATTTTGGAATTTGAAATTTTATTGGAAATTTGGCATTTGAAATTTGAAATTTCAAAATTTATTTACCTAATAAATTTTGTATCCCTCCTCCCATTTGCTGCATTTTAGACGCCGCTTTTTTTTGAGACTCCTCCAATGCTTTATTGATTATTTCTTTTAGATCAAACATCTCTTCCCCATCCATTTTTATGCTCTTTACCTTCATATCACCTGTTACAACAACAGAAATATCATTCTTTTCAGAAGTAACCTCAATCTTTTTGAGTTCTTGCTGAAGCTTCATTGCTTCATCTCTAAGTTTTTTTAAATCTCCTACTCCTTTTAACGGATTAAACATAATTTAATTCACCCCCTTTGTTGGAAATTGTTTCCATCCCGCCTCTTGGCGGATGGAATTACAATTTCTTACATCCGCCAAAGTAAAGTTTCGGCTGCGTGGACCCAAGACCACGAGACGAACCTGAACGTAGGCGGATTACCCTAACATAATACATTATATAACAATTCACTCTCAATAAAAAACCACCTACGCCTCTTTTCTTACAGGATTCTCACCTACAATTCCAGGAATATACCTCCCTTTAATCAAATCAAAATCCAGCGGCTCCCCATGTCCCAAGAAAAGATTTCCTGCTTTTCTCCCCGCTGAAAATGCAAGTTCTATTCTTTCTCCATCAATTACATTAGAAGACTCCGGTAAAACAGATGTCTCTACCGGAACAACCAAATCATCAACTGATCCAAAAGTATAAACCGGAATTCCCAAACTCTTCAAATACCTAATTCCCTCATTAAGCCTTATTCTATATTCTTTATTTTTATTGATCTTTAAAAGAAAGTCAACCACCTTATCCCCCAAAATCCGCTTTGCCGCCCACACCGCAGCCGGATTTGTCAACCAATTCTCAGGAATCCCTAACAAAGGAGAATTCAAAGTAAAAACAGCCTTTACTCCTTCAGGGTTTTTAATCGAATCAACAAGCTCCAAAAGACCTCCAAGACTATGACCGCCCTTAACTCTCTTGTCCAAAGGATAAAGCCTCTCTCTTCTTTTTGTTATAAATGAAAGTACATCTGCAGCAAAAGCCGGATCCTCAGTTGTGTCATGCCAATCATATCCAGTTAATCTCTTTAAATAATATCTATCATAAAGCGAGTAAAGAACATCAAGCTTATCAAAACCCAAAGGCTTTAACCCTTCTACTATTGCTGAAAAAGTGCTATGCGACACAGGCCCTTTCTCATTCTCCATTACCCCTTCTGTAAGCCATCCCCCTGAAAGCTCAATCTTTATTCCACCATTACTATTTACTCTCTTCAAATCCCCTGTCACATCAAAAACAAAACTTCCACTTGGAGCCTCAAGTGTCCTAAAAGAGTTGCCAACATCATCACTCACCTCAATCACCCTGCCCTTAAACCCTGTATTCTTGCGGTATCTATCAAAATCAGGAATAGAACATTTTTCACCATTTACCAGCAAGAAATAATCTCCATCTTCTACTCTTATCACGTTTCCATCCGCAAACCTTTCTCTTTCCAACACCTCAAAAAGAGCTCCATCAGGCCTCTTAAATTCCCCACCCTCTACATCAAATTCCCAAAAATTTCCGCTATTATCGCCAAATTCCAAAATCAATTTTGTCCCTTTCCTATCTCTTACAAAAACCTCATCATTTGTTCCAATTTCCCATGATCTACCGCTTCCATCCATTTTAGGTTTAACTGCAAGATCAATTCCCCCTCTGAAAATATCATCAGTATTCAAAAAACATATATCAAGACGTTTATAACCGGAATCATCCAAAGCTCTAGGAGGAATCACAATCAAACTCTTATCATCCAACCAATCTATATACCAGGAAGACGGGTCATTACGGGTACTCTCATCCACTGTTACCGGAACATTAACCCTCCTCCCCCTTGCAAAATCATAAATAACCAAATCTGTTGAAAAAGGAATTCCCTCACTTCCTGCCTCTCTATCTGAATGTCTAAAAAAAACAACAGTACTCCCATCAGGAGACAAAACACCATTTGACAAACGGGCAGTTTCACTCCCAAATCCTTCAAGTCTATTATTAGAACCATCATAGACATCAATGAACTGTACGCCGCCAGAACTTCCTTCCACCAAAAATCTGTCAGGACAAACACTCCTCACTCCTCCTATCACCCTTCTTGACCCAAACAATTTATCCAAATCAACGGAAGACTCTGGTTCAGTTTCCCTAAGAAGAAAATGGGGCAATTGAAATAAAGTATCTACTTGTGGCGGAGGTAAAAAAGATCCAACAGCTGCTGCTCCCAAACCACATAAAAAATCCCTCCTGCCAACCCTTAGAGCATCCCCCTCTTGCCTTCCATTCATATCTTAAAATGAGAGTATCACAGGAAAAATCAGATTACAACCCTCCTCTATCAGTACACCTTGGAGGTGTCCTAGCTAGGACACCTCGGGATATTTCCGCAAAATGACACATCACCACACTCCAAAAACTGAAAGCATTTCTTGTTCTGAAAGCCCTCCGTGCATACCAAATTTATCAACTTCTAGTTTTCCCTCCTCATACCACCAAACACAGTTATTCCCATACGGCAAAATCAGAATCTCTCCCAACCTTTCAATAGCCTCCTCATCGTAAGGTGGCGGCCCAAACAAACCCATCTCAACCGCTTCACTTGTCTTCAGTACTTTTGCAATTCCTTTCAGTTTCTGCTCGAGTAATTCTAAAACACCATCTACTCTTTCATCTTTTATATGCAACATCACATCCCGACAAGCTCCCGTTGGATATATAATCTCCCCATTATTTCTAAGCTTTAAATAATCTTTAAGCTCTGGAATCTCCAAATTTAAATAAAAAGTTTTAGCAGGATCAATTCCAATCTGTCCGTGATCTGTAACAAACAAAAACAAAACATCATTATCTTTTTTATAGTTTAAAAATGCTTTTGAAAAAGCAGACCAAAATTTATCAATCTCCTGTTCTACTTCTTTTGAATCCGGACCAAATTTATGACCTGCTGAATCTATTCCTTCCCAATAAAAATATACAAATGACCTCTCTTTCTCTTCAATCACCCCTTTAATACTATTAAAAGCCCCTGTCAATGAAGAATATGAAATCTGCTTTGAACTCCCTTCGGTTAATTTGTTATAAACAGAGTCTACTATTTCTTCATTCATTACCCTATATGAATTTATTCCTCTATTATTTAACATTAAATAATAATTTAAAGAGGTGGCTGTAAGAAATTTAGGATCATAACCTAAGTCTAAACCGGAAATATCAGGATATCCAAGAGTTCTAAAAGGCAAACTTTTAATAACATTGTCATACTCTTTAACATAAAGATACCACTCAATAATTCCGTGTCTTAAAACAGGAACTCCAAAATTAATTAATGACACAGATGGTGCAGTTGCAGAGGGAAAAAGAGCAGAAATTGGTGTCAAAACACCTTGATCAACTATTTTTTGTGTTATCTCAAAATTTTTATAATACTTTTCCCAAGCCTTAAACCCAAAAGCATCAATAAAAAACAAAACGGTCTTTTTGGGCTTTGGATAATCTTTACCAAAACAATCACGGGGTAAAATATTTCCATCTTTCTTTCCTGTTAAAAGATAGTAAATGGTTGAGGGAATATTGGCAAACGAATAATTTTGATAATTTGGCTTAAAAAGTCTTCCTTTATCAAACGTTTCAAAAAAATTTAATGAATTCCTATTTATCATTTACAAATCTCACAGTTGTCATTGCGAGCGATCCTGAGCTTGTCGAAGAAGAACGTGACAATCTCTAAAATATTTAGATTGCTTCGTCCTTTTAGTCCTCGCAATGACAAAAAAGATAATCTGATTATTTTGCCTTCATAACAACTGAAAGCTTTACTTCTCTACCCAAAATTTCTCCTGCACGTTTCTCAACAATCTGTCTCACTTTTGATTCATTCAGCCTCTCAGCATGAAACTTATATGGAGGAACAACCTCTAACTCACCATCATCTTTTAAAATAATTGTTTTACAGCTTCTCAATACTCCTGCAACAGAATGATTGTCCTTTTTAAGTACCTCAATAAGTCTTGGCAAAAAATCTTTGATGTCAAAAAGAAGTGTATGATTATCCACAGTATCTTTCAAGGCATCCGCTTCTTTCAAAACCTCTTTAGGAATTATTTTCTCTTTTTTCACCTGAAGCTTGTATTCCTTTTCTGTGAAAGCAAATGGTTCACCCTTCTGAACATCTATAGACTCCTCAGCGCTCTCAGTGTTCTCAAACACCCATCTGGCAACCACAAGTTCAATAGGAAGCTGCGGCAAAACTGAAAACTTTAACTCCTTATAGCTCTCATTAAAGTAAGATATTAAAGTTTTGAGATTGTCCAAACTTAATCCATTAACATCCTCAACATCCTGATCAATTCCTGTCTTTTTAAGCAAAAGCTTTCTTAAAAATCCAACAATCTTCTCATTTACAACCTTAAAATCCACTCCTACCTTCGCCAACGCATCAATAACAGTAAGCGCTTCCTTAGCATCTTTTTTAGCAATTGCTTCAATGAATAATTTAACCTGTACATCAATAGTTTTTACTTTATAATTAGACTCCAAATTTTCTTTTGTAATCTTTTTGTCTTTTGAGTGTAGAGCAAGCTCCTCCAAAACTTTTACCGCATCTCTAAAACTCCCTTCAGATAAAGAATAAATCTCCTCCAATACCCCATCTTCCAATACTAAACCCTCAGAGCTTATAACTCTTTCCAGGGAATTTTTCATTTCTGCAAATATTGCTTTTTCAAAATTAACAACAAAAGTTCTTGAAACAATAGTAGCGGGAAGCTTCCAGAATTCAGTGGTACATAAAACAAACAAAACGTGAGATGGCGGCTCTTCAAGTGTTTTTAAAAGTGCATTAAAGGCCTCAGTTGTAAGCATATGCACCTCATCTATTATGTAAACTTTTTTTGCCAAAGAAGCAGGAGCATATTTTATTCTCTCTCTAAGACTTCTAATCTCCTCCACTCCCCTATTAGAAGCCGCATCTATCTCCAAAACATCAATATTAGACCCATTTGTCACTGATTTACAAACATCACACTCGTTACACGGCTCAATACCATCTATCGAATCTTCAAACTTTTGACTTTTAACTTGTAATTTTGCACTTTGAATTTTGCACTTTGAATTTTTTTCACAGTTAATCGCTTTAGCCAATATCCTAGCTGAAGATGTTTTTCCAAGTCCTTTAGGACCGGTAAACAAAAACGCATGAGGAATTTCTTTTTGATTAAGTATCGCAAGAAGACTCTGACGGACAGCAGAAAGATCTAGTTCGGAAATTTTTTGTGGCCTATATTTTCTGTAAAATACCATAAGTTCAGGTAATTAAGTAATTAGTAAATAGTAATTAGATAGTTAAAAATTTTCCTCAATTACTCAATTTCTTAATTACTAATTACTAATCATGATGAATACCCAAAAGATGCATCAATCCATGCTCTACCAGCTCACAAATCTTCTCATCCACCAAAACTTCTTCTTCCGATGCCTCCTTAATAACTTGAGGATAAGAAATCACCACATCCCCCAAAAACAAAATATCTTTTGGCAAAACAGAAACCTCTCCTTCCATTTGTGGAAAAGATAAAACATTTGTTGTCTTATCAAGATTTCTATACTTTTTGTTGAGATCTTTCATTTTTCTATCTCCAACAATAGCCACAGAAACCTCAACAGGTCCAACAATATTTTTTTCCTCAAGAATACTTTTAACTGAAGATTTAATTTTCTTCCTATTAACCTTATATCTACTTTCAACAAATATGGGAACAAAAACTTCCATAAGACAAAAGTTAAATTTTTAATTTCCAATTTTCAAAATTTTCAATGAAATCAAAATATTTAAAAATTGATTAATTAAAAATTAGTTGTTTGAGTTTAGCTATGATGTCTCATTTGCTTTGCCATTTTTCTTGCAAGTTCTTTCTTGAATTTCTTTGCAAGAGAAGGCTTAAGATAAAATTCTCTTTTTTTCATCTCCTGTATAAGCCCCTCGGAAATAACTTTCCTTGAAAACTTTTTAATCATTGTATCCTGGGAATCACCAGGTTGTTTCTTTACAAAAACCATAATATAAAACACCTCCTTCTAGAAACTGTTTCCCGATTTAATCGGGATTACAGTTTCTTGAATCCGCCGCTCAAGTGCTCTTTGAAGCGTGTACGGATAGTACTGAAAAGCTTCAAAGTAAGCTTAGGCGGACACACATAATTTTCCAACAATTTCTTATGTCCTCCTAAAATCGCTCCGTAAGCCGTGAACGAATAGTTCTGAAAAGGCGAACGGCAAGATTAGGAGGATCAAATACCCTCTTCTACTATTATAGTATAAACTTGGCCAAGATTAAAGTATAAATCAGAATTCAAATCAAAGCTTAAAAATCAAAAATCAAAGCCTATCTAAAAGTTCAAAAATATCTTTTAGCTTTGAACTTGGTTTTGATCTTTGAATCCAATTAAATCGGATTTAATATTTACCTTTTGATCTTAACTGCTAATCCTTTACCTGAAGTCCAATCTCTCCCATAAGATGAAAATGAAGATGATTAATAATTTGCGCCCCTCCCCCATTTATAACCACCCTATATCCTTTGCCCATCAGCTTAAACTCATCAACCATCTTACGGACTGCATTCTTTGCAGACACCAAGACCTCATCTGTTACATCATAAAAATCCTCGATATGAACCTTTGGAATAATCAAAAGATGAACAGGAACCCGCGGATGAATATCTTTGATCACAAAAACCTGTTCGTCCTGATACAGAATATTTGACTGAATCTCTCCTTTTCCAATCTTACAAAAAATACAATCCATAGATTTATTATAACATTATAATTACGAATCCATCCCTTCCATCTCTAATGTAAAATACTCACCGTAAATTTTATCCCTTAATTCCGGATGTTTTATAGCAAGATCAGCCATTGCCGATATATTATCATAAGACTTAGGCTCCTTCATAAGCCACTCCATTTTTTCTCTTGCCGCACCATCTCCTCCCCTCTCCTCTGATTCTTCCCTAGTTTCGCTCGGATTACCTCCATCCCCAACCTTATGTTTTCCTTCGTCAACCGTCTCCTCCTCATCTCCTCCTTCTCTTCTACTCCTATCCTCCCCACCTTCTCCTACCTGCTCTCCTGCTCCACTATCACCCGGCTCGGTATCTATAACCTCAGGACCACCTTCTCCCAATACTTCCCCCCTGACAATTCCGGTATTTCTAATTACTGATGGTAAACTCTCATAATCCAAAAATAACCCCTGCTCACTATCTTGTATACTACTTCTCCTCTCTCCTCCCAAACTTGCATATTTTCTAAAAAAACCAACAAGATGACTTACGCCATACTTTGCAAGTCTTTGTAAAACCTCCTTCTCATTTTTTGCCCTATCTACATTCTCCTCAGTAGCTCTGACATCAAATCCTCCCCTGCCCCCTTTTACCTTTCCAATAACCACCAATTCATTTTCTGTTTCTCCCGCTCTTATTCTCCCACGCTGTATTTCCAATGCTTTTTCAACTGTCTCAAAACGCCCGGCACACTCTTCAATCTTTTTCCTCAAGTCCTCCTCATCCACCTCTACTCCGTAAACGCTTGCTTCTATTGCCTTTTGGGCAATATAACCATGTAGTCCAACTGCCCGCATCAAAGGGCTGTTGTCATTCAAAAAAATTTTATAATAACCTTTATATTCCGGCCCCGGCTCCATATACCAATACCTATAAAGCCAATCAATCATCGGCCCCTCTACTAATTCTGGAACGTCTCCCATCTCTTCTATTACCAATCTAGCAATTGCCTCCTGTGTAGGCCTGTAAAATGTCTCTCTAATCTCCTCAACTCTTCTCTCCCCCTCTTTTGTTCTCTTAATTTCTCCAACTCTTCCACCCTTTTGTTCCTCCCCTTCTCTGTCTACAGCCTTAATCCCTCTTTCCGAATCCCCAACAACCTCCCCCAAATCCCTTCTGGCATCAGCAATTGATTTATCATCTCTTTGTAGATGATCAGAACCCAAAACACCCTCTTCTCTTAAAACAGACGGCAACTCAACGGCCCCCCTACCCCTTAAGTCCTCAACAGGACTATCAACTGAACCTCTCTCAGGTCTCTCTCTCCACCCATCACCCCCCGAACTACCCGATACTTCAACATAATCATCCATACTAAAAGTTTATCCTAACAATAACCCCAAAATCAACAACCTACCGGGTCTTTGATAATAACAGTGGGTAGAATTTAGATGTTTAGAGTATATTGTAGGTATAAACGAATAAGTGATTACTATTAGAAGTATTTTTAAGTTG